>NZ_JADOUF010000001.1:7800000-7992500 GCF_015751905.1 Longispora fulva | reverse complement strand
ACACCCCCGTCACGGAGATGAACTGGCCGAGCGGGAAGGCCACGTCCTGGCCGCGCAGGTTGTGCTCCCTGGCCCCCTTGACCACCAGCTCGCGGCCCTTGGTGCGGGGCCGGCGGATCGCGGGCACCGGGATGGCGGTCCGGCCGGACAGGTACGACCCGGTGAGGGACTTCTCGTTGGCTAGCAGCTCGTCGACCGTGCCGGAATGCACGATCTCGCCGCCGTGCTCCCCCGCGCCTGGGCCGATGTCGACCACCCAGTCCGCGGTGCGGATGGTGTCCTCGTCGTGCTCGACGACGATCAGGGTGTTGCCGAGGCTGCGGAGCCGGATCAGGGTCTCGATCAGGCGGTGGTTGTCCCGCTGGTGCAGGCCGATCGAGGGCTCGTCGAGGACGTAGAGGACGCCGACGAGGCCGGAGCCGATCTGGGTGGCCAGCCGGATCCGCTGGGCCTCGCCGCCGGACAGGGTCGCGGCGGCCCGGTCGAGGGAGAGGTAGTCGAGGCCGACGTCGAGGAGGAAGGTCAGCCGGGCGGTGATCTCCTTGAGGACCCGCTCGGCGATCATCTTCTGCCGGTCGTTGAGCTCGAGGTTGGCCAGCAGCTCGACGCACTCCCCGATCGACAGGGCGCACAGCTCGGCGATGTTCTTGCCGTTGAGCAGGACCGCGAGGACCTCGGGCTTGAGCCGGGTGCCGCCGCAGTCCGGGCAGGGCACGTCGCGCATGTAGCCGGCGAACTTGTCGCGGCTCCACTCCGACTCGGTCTCCTCGTGCCGGCGCTCCAGCCAGGGCAGGACGCCCTCGAAGTTGGCGTAGTAGGAGCGCTCGCGGCCGTAGCGGTTGCGCCACTTGACGTGCAGTTGGGTGTCCGCGCCGTAGAGGATGGCCTTCTGGGCTCTGGCCGGCAGGGCGCGCCACGGCTTGTCCATGTCGAAGGACAGCTGCTCGGCGAGGGCGGTGAGGAGCCGCTGGTAGTACTCCGACGTCTGGCCGCCCGACCAGGGCTGGATCGCGCCGTCGGCGAGGCTGCGCTCCGGGTCGGGGACGATCAGCTCCGGGTCGACCTCCTTGCGGACGCCGAGGCCGGTGCAGGTGGGACACGCGCCGTAGGGGGCGTTGAAGGAGAAGGTGCGCGGCTCGAGGGTCTCGATCGACAGCGGGTGGTCGTTGGGGCAGGCGAAGTGCTCGGAGAAGCGGCGCTCGCGGGCCGGGTCGTCCTCCTCCAGGTCCACGAAGTCGATGAGCACGATGCCGCTGGCCAGGCCGAGCGCGGTCTCGACGGAGTCGGTGAGCCGCTGCTTCGCCGACTTCTTCACCGCGAGGCGGTCGACGACCACCTCGATGGTGTGCTTCTCCTGCTTCTTCAGGGTGGGCGGCTCGGTGAGGGAGTGCACGACCCCGTCGACCCGCGCTCGCGCGTAACCCTTCGACTGGAGCTCGTGGAACAGGTCCACGTATTCGCCCTTGCGGCCCCGGATCACCGGAGCGAGGACCTGGAAGCGGGTGCCCTCCGGCATGACGAGCAGCCGGTCGACGATCTGCTGCGGGGTCTGCCGGCTGATCGCCTCGCCGCACACCGGGCAGTGCGGCTCGCCGGCCCGGGCGTAGAGCAGGCGGAGGTAGTCGTAGACCTCCGTGATCGTGCCGACCGTGGAGCGCGGGTTGCGGGAGGTGGACTTCTGGTCGATCGAGACGGCCGGGGACAGGCCCTCGATGAAGTCGACGTCGGGTTTGTCCATCTGGCCGAGGAACTGGCGGGCGTAGGCCGACAGCGACTCCACATACCGCCGCTGACCCTCGGCGAAGATCGTGTCGAACGCGAGGCTGGACTTGCCCGAACCGGACAAACCCGTGAAGACGATCAGCGCGTCGCGCGGGAGGTCGAGGCTGACGTCGCGCAGATTGTGCTCGCGTGCGCCACGGATGATCAATCGGTCCAACACGATGCGACCCTCACGGAGTGTTTCGGCGGTGGTGTGCCCGGTCAGCGCCCAGACGGGCGCCAGTCAGCCACTGTATCCGTGCCCTCTGACATTTTCTGTCTGCCCAGCTGGCGGGGCAGTTTCGGGCTGTCGGAGACCCGACTGATCTCGAGGACGACGCCCCCGTCGGGGAGCATGATCAGGCCGTCGTCGGTGACGGTCTCCAGGCTCGTGACGACCGACCGGCCGACGCCGAGCAGGCCCAGGGTGAAGCCCCTCGGGAACGGCACGGGCGGGGCCGCGACCGTCGGCAGGTCCTCCGGCCGCCAGCCGGCGGGGTCGTCGAGGAGGACGGCGTCGAGATTGGCGGCCTGGGCGCGCGCCGCGCCCGGCCAGACCCACGTGGTCCGGCGGGGCAGGACGGCCTCGATGGTCTTCGGCCCGTCGGCCCAGGACCGCAGGACCACCCAGTCGCCGACGCACGGCATGGTCAGCGGCGAGCGGGCTCCGCGGGACAGCATCGCGCCGCCCAGGCTGCCCCGGACGATGCCGGCGGCGGTGTAGATGACGCAGACGCCCTGGTCGACTCTGAGCACGCGTCCGGGGCGCAGGCCCCGACGACGGTACGGGGCGAACGCCGCGGCCAGGTCCTCGCCCCAGCCCAGAGAGTCAAGATCAATGCTCATCAGGGGATCCACGCTAGGTTCAACGGCCCCCGCGTTCCAGCCGATTATCCTGCATCACATGACCACCGACCCACTGGCCCTCCTGGCTGAACTCGATCGCGCGACGGCGCGGCTGCTTCGTACCGTCGGGGGGTTGACCGACAAAGAGGTCGCCGCTCCCTCCCTCCTACCCGGTTGGACCCGGGGCCATGTGCTCACCCACCTGGCCCGCAACGCCGACGGACTGGTCAATCTGCTCACCTGGGCGGAGTCGGGGGTGCAGACCCCGATGTACACCAGCTTCGAGGACCGGGTGGCCGCGGTGGACGCCGGCGCGGGTCGGCCGGCCGCCGAACACGTCGCGGATGTGACCGGCGCCTCACAGGGGTTCGCCGACCGGGCGGCCAAGGTGCCGGCCGACGCGTGGAACGCCGTGGTGTGGACCCTCAACGAGCGGCGGATCCCCGCGCTGACCGTGCCGTGGCTGCGGCTCAAGGAGGTGGAGATCCACCACGCCGACCTGGGCGTGGACTACGGGTCGGGGTCCTGGCCGGAGTCGTTCGTCCGGCGGCTGCTGCGCGAGGTGACGCACGACTTCACCGGGCGGCAGGACGCGCCGCGGATGGTGCTGACGGCCACTGACCTGGGGGCGCAGTACGTGGTCGGGGATGGTGAGGGCGCGCCGACGATCAGCGGGCCCGGGCACGCGCTCGCCGCGTGGTTGATCGGGCGCGGGGCGCACAAGTCACTGGTCGGGACACTGCCGACCCTGCCGAGCTGGGGCTGAGATGGACACGCACGAGACCACTGACCTGATCATCAGGAAGTTGTCGGTCGGCTCGTTCGACAACAACGCGTACCTGCTGCGCTGCCGGCGTACCGGACAGCAGTTGTTGATCGACGCGGCGGCCGAGCCGGACCGCCTGCTGGAGCTGGTCGGGCCCGACGGCCTGGCCACGGTCGTGACCACGCACCGGCACCCGGACCACTGGCAGGGGCTCGCCGAGGTCCTCGCCGCGACCGGGGCGGCGTCGGTGGCGCACGCCGACGACATCGAGGGGCTGCCGGTGGCCGCCGAGCCGTCCGGGGCGACGGTGCGGGTCGGCGAGGTGGACCTGGAGGTCATCCACCTCGTGGGGCACACCCCGGGCTCGATCGCGCTGCACTACCGCGACCCGGCGGGCGTCGGACACCTCTTCACGGGCGATTCGCTCTTTCCGGGCGGCGTGGGAAACACCCAGGGTGACGCCGACCGGTTCGCGTCCCTGATCCACGACGTGCGGACCAAGCTGTTCGACCGGCTCGCCGACGACACCGTCGTCTACCCGGGCCACGGCGCCGACACCACGCTCGGTCGCGAACGGCCGTCCATTCCGGAATGGGTCGCCCGCGGCTGGTGAAGTGACGCTCGTCAACTTTTGGGGGGCCTAGGACCGATTTCCACTACCCTCAGGACACACAACAAACAGTGCTGAGGGGGTACCGGTGACCGTCGACGTCGTCACGCCCGCCGCCCTCGACACGCTGTTCGCGCACGCCGTCGACGCGGCCGCCCCTCCCCTGGAGCGGATCCGGTTCATGGCGAACTGCGCCAGCGCGCTCGACGAGCTGTACATGTCCGGCGACGCCGGCCGCCGACCGGAGCTGGCCGCCCGCTGGCTGCGCGCGCTGACCGCCGACGCGGTCCCCACGCTCGCGGCGGCCGGCGTCCGGCTGGTCCGGTGGTCGGAACTGGGCACGTCGACCGCCGGGCGGCTCCGCCGGTACTTCACTGAGAGCGTGTTGCCCGTGCTCACCCCGATGGCCGTGGACCGGGCGCGGCCGTTCCCGCACGTCCGGGGGCTCGCGCTGCACCTGGCCGTGCTGCTCACCGACCCGGCCGGCGGCCCGGACCTGTTCGCGTCCGTGCGGATGCCGACCACCACGCCCCGGTTCCTGGCCGTCGGGCGCGGTCGGTACCTGCCGGTGGAGGACCTCGTCGTCCGGCACCTGCCGGCGCTGTTCCCCGGGATGGCGCTCGTCGACCGGCACGCCTTCCGGGTCACCCGGTCCGCGCCCGGCGCGCCGCCGGTCCGGCTCGAGGTCGACGCGGACGTGTGCGAGCGGGCGCTGGAGTTCCTGCTCCGGGAGCTGGACGTGCGGCCCGAGGACGTGCTGCGACTTTCGGGGCTTTTAGACCTGTCCGCACTTCGGGAGCTGTACGCGGGATAGGCTTTTGTCCGTTTTCTTGGGGCTGGTCCAGCCCCCGGACCCGCCATAGGGTTGGTCCATGGAGGAGGAACGCAAGTTCGAGGTCGACGAGGCGTTCGCCCTGCCCGACGAGTTCCTCGACGCGCCCGACGTGTTCGCGCTGCCCCCGGTGCGGCTGCGCGCCACCTATTTCGACACCGCCGACCTGCGGCTCGCCCGGGCCGGCGCCTCGCTGCGGTTCCGGACCGGGGACGCCGAGCCGTGGACCGTCAAACTCCCCACCGCCATTCCGGGTATCCGACGGGAGGTCAGCCTCGCCGGCCCGTCCGGCCGGCCGCCGGCGGAGCTGGCCGACCTGGTCACCACGTTCCGCCGGTCCGAGCCGCTCGCGCCGGTGATCGTGCTGCGCACCGTCCGTCAGCCCTACGAGCTGCGCGACGGTTCCGGGACGGTGCTCGCCGAGCTGGTCGACGACCACGTCAGCGTGCTCGTCGGCCGGCGGGTCGTCACCCGGTTCCGGGAGATCGAGGTCGAACGGAAGGCCGGCGGGCGCGACGTGCTCGACCGGGTCGCCGGGAGCCTGACCGCAGCGGGGGCCGTCGAGGGCGAGTTCACGGCCAAGCACGTCCGGGCGCTCGGCTCCCCCGCCACCGCCCCGGCCGACCTCGCCGCCTCGCCCCGGCCGGTGTCCCGGAAGAAGGCCACCGCCGCCGACGTGGTCGCCGGCGGGATCCGCCGCGACATCGGGGTGATCGTCGCGCACGACCCGCTCGTCCGGCTGCGGGCCGAGGTCGGGCGGGGCGATACCGCCGTGCACCAGATGCGGGTCGGCTGCCGGCGGCTGCGCAGCCGGCTGCGGACCTTCGCCCCGCTACTGGATCCGCGCTGGGCCGATCCGCTGCGCGCCGAGTTGTCGTGGCTGGCCTCGGTGCTCGGCGGGGTGCGCGACGCAGAGGTGCTGCGGGCGCGGCTGGGCGTCACCGCCGCCGCCGACCCGCTCGCGCCCCTCGATCCGGAGATCGTCGGGGAGCTCGACCGGGCCCTCGCCGACCGGTACCGGGACGCGGTGACGGAACTGGACGCGGCGTTGACCTCCGAGCGGTACCTGGAGCTGCTGGACCTGCTCGTCACCGTCGCCGCCAAGCCCGGGGTGGGACGGGGCGGGCGGGCGCCGGCCCGGGAGGCGCTGCCGCCGTTCGTGGCCCGGACGTGGAAGAGGCTGGTCCGGGACGTCCGGGGGCTGCGGGCCGACGGGCCCGACGAGGTGTGGCACGCCGCCCGGGTGCGGGCCAAGCGGGCCCGGTACGCGGTGGAGGCCGTGAGTTCCGTCGTCGGCCGGCCGGCGCAGCGGCTGGCCGCGGCGCTGGCGGCCGTTCAGGGGGATCTCGGGGAGCACCAGGACGCGGCGTTGGCCGCCGAGACGTGGCTGGAGCTGGGGGCCGCCGATCCGGGGCGGTACGGGGTGACCGTGGGGCGGTTGGTGGAGCGGGAACGGGGGGCCGTGGTGGCCGCCCGGGGAAGGTTCGCCGGGGTGTGGGCCGAGGCCCGGCGGGGGAAGCTGACGGAGTGGTTGGGGTAGGCGCGAGCCGGCCGCTGGGCTTCGAGCCGCGGCTGGGTCTGCAGCCACGCCGGGCGGTGCGGACGCGCGTCGGGGGCCGGCTCCCCGTAACCGGACGATCGGGTTTCTATCGCAGTGCGGGCAGGGCCGGGGAGAACAGCCAGGCGTCGAACAGGTCCGTCAGGGGGGCCTGGGCGTAGCTGGTGGCCAGCGCCGTGAACTGGTCGGTCGTGACCGTGCCGTGCCGGTGGTCGGCCGTCCACGCCAGCAGCATCGCGAAGAACCGGCCGTCGCCGAGCCGGTGCCGCAGCGCGTGCAGGGTCAGCGCGCCGCGCTTGTACACCCGCTCGTCGAACATCCGGTGCGCCCCCGGGTCGGCGAGGACCAGGTCCTGGGGGGATGCGGCGATCCGGGCGTGCCACTGCCGGGCGTGCAGGTCCGCCGACGGGCCGCCCGAGCGCTCCGACCACAGCCACTCGCTGTACGTGGCGAAGCCCTCGTTCAGCCAGATGTGCCGCCAGTCGGCGACCGTGAGGCTGTTGCCGAACCACTGGTGGGCGAGTTCGTGCACGATGAGCCGCTCGTGGGTGCGCCGGCCGTCGACGAGGTTCGCGCCGAACACCGACAGGCCCTGGGCCTCGATCGGGTCGTCGAGGTCGTCGTCGGTGACCACGATCTGGTAGTCCTCGAACGGGTACGGGCCGAACAGCAGCTGCAACTGTTCCATGATCTCGCCGTGCCGGGCGAAGTCGTGCAGGAAGGGCGCGCGCAGCCGGGGCGGGTACGCGGCCTTCTGCGAGACCAGGCCGGTGGCGATCTCGCGCTCCTCGTACCGGCCGATGTGCACGCCCATCAGGTAGGTGGAGGTGGGCTCGGGGCGGTCGTACACCCAGGTGGTGGTGCTGCCGCCCCGGCGGTGTTCGGTGCGGTGGCCGGTGGCCAGGACCGTGTACGGCGAGTCGGTGGTGACCGTGACCCGGTAGCCGGCCTTGTCCGCCGGGTGGTCGTTGCACGGGAACCACGACGGCGCGCCGACGGGCTGGCTGGCGACCAGCGAGCCCTCGGTCAGCTCGTCCCAGCCGATGTCTCCCCACTCGCCGCTGATCGGGCGGGGGTTGCCGGCGTAGCGGACCTCGACGGCGAAGGCCGCGCCGTTCGGGATCGGCCGGGCGGGGGTGACGTACAGCTTGTGCCCCCGGTGCGCGAACCGGGCCGGTTTGTTGTCGACCAGGACCCGGGTGGGGCGCAGGCCGGCGAGGTCGAGGCTGAACCGGGACAGCGCCTGGGTGGCGGTGGCCTCGATCCGGGCGTGCGCGGCGAGGCGGTTGGGGCCGACCCTGTAGTCCAGATCAAGATCATAGAATCGTGTCGTGTACCCGCCGTTGCCGTGTTGCGGCAGGTAGGAATCGCCGGAGTGGTCGGCGCCCGGGGTCGGCGGGGAGTCCGCGACGGGGCGCGGCCCGGTGCCCGACGGGGCGGCCCCGGCACGCTTGGCCGGGCGCGGTCCGGTGGTCTCCGGGGGTGTGTCCTCCTCCGGGCGTCTCTTCGGGCTCACCCCTGGTTCCACCCGGCGATCGGGTTGCCCAGCCAGCGCGAGTCCGCCGGCACCGCGTCGCCCCGGGTCACCAGCGAACCCGGGCCGACCGTGGTGCGGGCCCCGATGCTCGCGCCGGGCAGCACGATGCCGTGCGGACCGAGGGTCGAGCCCTCGGCGAAGTCGACCCCGGACATGCTCATGATCCGATCGTGGAACAGGTGGGTCTGCACGACGCAACCCCGGTTCACGGTCGCGCCGTCGCCCAGGCGGACCAGGTCGGACTCCGGCAGCCAGTACGTCTCCAGCCACACGCCCCTGCCGATGTGCGCGCCCATCGTGCGCAGCCAGGCGGGGAGCAGCGGGGTGCCGCCGATCTTCCCGACCAGCCAGGTGACGGCCAGCACCTCGACGAAGGTGTCCGCGAGCTCGTTGCGCCACACGAACGAGCTCCACAGCGGGTGCTCCGTCGCCCGGAACCTGCCTACGAGCAGCCATTTCATTGTGGTCGCTGTCAGACAGGCAAACACACCGGCCACCAGCAGGGCCACCCCGGACAGGACCGGTCCGAGGACGGGGCCGAGCCGGAACACCACGGCGAGGACGCCGACGGCCAGCGCGGCCGAACACATCACGGGCACGATCCGGGCCAGCTCGACCAGCGCCCGGGCGATCTTGAGCCGGACCGGCGGCTTGAACGTGCGGGACGTGTCGGCCGACTCCACCGACCGGCTGATCGCCATCGGCGGCATGCCCAGCCAGGAGCTGCCCTTCTTCGCCTTGCGCGGCGCGGAGGACAGCACGCCCACCAGTCCCCGGTTCGGTACGGAACGGCCCGGGGCCGTCATGCCCGAGTTGCCGAGGAACGCCTGCTTGCCGACGCTGGCCGGCGCGATGTGCAGCCAGCCGTGGCCCAGCTCGTAGCTGGCGACCATCGTGTCGTCGGCGAGGAACGCCCCGTCGGCGACCGTGGTCATCGACGGCAGCGCGAGGACCGTGGAAGCCTCGACGTTCTTCCCGATCCGCGCCCCGAGCAGCCGGAGCCACACGGGGGTGAACAGGCTCGCATACAGCGGGAACAGGCCGGTGCGGGCCATGCCCATCAGGCGCTCGGTGAACCACGCCTGCCAGGCGACCCTGCCGTGCACCTTGTGGTAGCCCTCGCGCAGGCCGATGGACAGCAGCCGCACCCCGACGAGGACGAGCAGGGCGTAGGTGAGGAAGTACCCGACGGTCGCGGCCGGCACGAGGACCAGCGCGGCCCGCAGCGCGTCCGGCAGCGTCGCGGCACCGGACACCGCGCGCCCGACCCAGACGACGGCCGGGGCGGCGGCGACCAGGGGCAGCAGGCCGAGGAACAGGGACGTCGAGCCGTAGACCACCGCCCAGAACCGGCTGCGCGGCGGGCGCTCCTCCGGCCAGCGCCGCGGGTCCGGGGTGTCCTCCGCCGCCGGCGAGCCGGCCCAGCGCAGCCCGGCCGGGACGACACCCAGCACGGTCGAGCCGGCGCCCACCTCGGCGCCCTTGCCGACCCGCACGCCTGGGAGGAGGGTGCTGCGGCCGCCGATCCGGGCCCCGGCCCCGATCCGGATCTTGCCGATCCGGATCCGGTCGCCGTCCACCCAGTGCCCGGACAGGTCCACCTCGGGCTCCACGGCACAGCCCCGGCCGAGCTTGAGCATGCCGGTGACCGGCGGCGCGGAGTGCAGGTCCACGTCCTTGCCGATCCTCGCGCCGAGGGCCTTGGCGTACCACGTCATCCACGACGCGCCCGACACGCTCGTGACCCCGCTGAACTCGGCGAGCTTCTCCGCCGTCCACAGCCGCAGGTGCACGCTCCCGCCCCGCGGGTAGCTGCCCGGCCTGACCCGGCGCAGCAGCAACCGGGCCCCGCCGGCCGCCAGCGCGATCCGGCCCGGCGGGCTGAACAGCGCCACCCAGCCGGCGAGCAACCACCACCAGGACGTCGTCGGAGCCCAGTCCGTGCCCAGGAGGTTGGCGAGGGCCAGAGCCACCACCGACCAGCGCAGGCCCACCAGGGTGAGCAGCGGCAGCATCAGCAGCGACTGCACGACACCGGTCCGGCCCGGGGTCGGCGCGACCTCCCGGCGGACGCTCGTCTCCCCCGACAACGCGTCGAGGAACGCCGCGAGCCCGCCCAGGGTCGGGTTCTGGTAGATGTCGACAATCGCGACCTGCGGGAACCGGGTACGCAGGTGCGCCACCAGCTGCGCGGCCGACAGGCTCCCGCCGCCGTTGCTGAAGAAGTCCGCCTTCGGCGCGCCGACCTGCACACCGAGGATCTCCGCCCACGCCTCGGCGAGCCACAGCTCCGTGCCGGAGAGCATCGTGCGGGCCAGGTCCATCGTGGACAACGGCCAGGGCAGTGCCGCCCGGTCGACCTTTCCGGAGGTACGCGTCGGCAGCGTCGCCACCCGGGCCAGCAGCGGCACCAGCGCGGCCGGCAACTGCTTGCGGAGCCGCTTGACGGCCTTGTCCGCGTCGAACGAGTCCGGGGCCACGACGTAGCCGACGAGCACCTGGTTGCCGGCCTTCGTACGCTGCACCGCCGCCGCCGCGCCCGCCACGTCCGGCAGGGACTGCAGAGCCGCGTCGACCTCACCCAGCTCGATCCGCCGGCCGCCGAGCTTGACCTGCTCGTCGCCCCGACCCATGAACAGCAGGCCCTCGGGGTCGGCCCGGACGATGTCCCCACTGCGGTACGCCCGCGCCCAGCCCAACGACGGCAGCGGCGCGAACTTCTCCGCGTCCTTCACCTCGTCCAGGTACCTGGCCAGGCCCACCCCGCCGATCACCAGCTCGCCCGTGTCGCCCATCGCGACCGGCTCGCCGTCCGGGCCGACGACGGCCAGCTCCCAGCCGTCGAGCGCCAGCCCGATCCGCACCGGCCCGGTGCCGGTCATCCGGGCGGCGGTGGCCACGACGGTCGCCTCGGTCGGCCCGTACGTGTTCCACACCTCCCGGCCCTCGACCGCGAGCCGCTCGGCCAACTCCGGCGGGCAGGCCTCGCCGCCGAAGATGAGCAGCCGGACCTCCTCCAGGGCGTCCGTCGGCCACAGCGAGGCCAGGGTCGGCACGGTGGAGACCACAGTGATGCCGCGCTCCACCAGCCACGGGCCCAGGTCGACGCCGCTGCGGACCAGGGCGCGGGGCGCGGGCACCAGGCAGGCGCCGTGCCGCCACGCGAGCCACATCTCCTCGCAGGAGGCGTCGAAGGCGACGGACAGGCCGGCGAGGACGCGGTCTTCGGGGCCGAGCGGCTCGTCCTGGAGGAAGACCCGGGCCTCGGCGTCGACGAACGCCGCCGCGGAGCGGTGCGTGACGGCGACGCCCTTGGGCTTGCCGGTGGAGCCGGAGGTGAAGATGATCCAGGCGTCGGAGTCGAGGGTGGGACCGCCGTCGAGCGGGGTGGCGGGCCCGGGCGTGACGCCGACCGTGCCGAGGAGGCCGGGGACCGCCGGGGCTGCGACGGGGCCGGTCAGGGCCGGCGGGGCGTCAGCGAGGGCTGCCGGGTCCGGAGTGCCGGGGCCGGGGACGCCATCAACGGCGGCATCGGCGGGGGTGAGAGCCGCGGCAGGGCCCTCGAAGGACGTCTCCTCTGCCGGCGCGACGTCCATCATGGTCAGCTCGCCACCGTCGCCGAGCACGGCCCGCACGCCGGCCTCGCCGAACACCAGTGCCGCCCGCTCGTCCGGGTCGTCGGCGTCCACGGGCACGTAGGCCGCGCCGGCCGCCAGGACGCCGAGGATCGCGACGTACAACTCGGCGGTCCCGGAGGCGATCCGGACCCCCACCCGGTGGCCGGCGCCGACGCCCGAGGCGTGCAGGCGGCGGCGCAGCGACTCGATCTCCTCGGCGAGGCGGCGGTAGCTCAGGGGCGTGCCGTCGGCGTCGAGGGCCGGGGCGTTCGGATAGCGGGCGACGGTGGCGGCCAGGACGTCGACCAGGGTGCGCCCTGCCGGGGGCTCCATGGCCGGGAAGACCGCGCGGACCGCGACGGCGGTGGTCACAGGGTGCCTCACTCTCCGGGCCTGTTCGTGCCCGACCTACAACCCTACGACAGCACGGTGAACGGGACCGGCGTTCGGTGTGCAGAGCCACAGCAGCGTCGCAGGCACGGGTGACGCGCGGACGTCCGGTCGGCGAACGTCGGGCAAACGCGCGCGGAGACGCACGCGACCCCCGGTCACACCAGGGCCCGGACCAGCCCGGTCGTCACCGCCGCGGCGATCAGCACCACCAGGAACGGGGCCCGCAGCACCAGCGCCAGAACCGCCGCCGCCAGGCCCGACAGGCGCGCCGGATCCACGGTCAACTCCCGGCCGCTCGTCAGGACCTGCACGGCGATCAGCGCCGACAACAGGGCGACGGGCACCAGGTCCGCGAACCGGGCGACCCTCGGCTGGTCGAGGAGTTCGCGGGGCGCGGCGAGGCCGGCCAGTTTCAGGGCGTAGCAGCCGACCCCGACGGCGGCGATCACGAGCCAGAGCGTCATCGGGTACCCCCGGAGCCCGCGCCGTCGGCCGTGCCCGGCCCGCCGCCGGCGCGGCCCGGCGCGGACACCGCCGCCGCCTCCCTGGCCGGCACCCTGCCGAGCAGCGCCGCCGCGAGGGCCGCGATCCCGGCCAGCAGCACCGGCGTGCCCCCGGGCAGCCACGGCGTCCCGGCCAGCGCCAGGCCCGCCCCGCCGAGCGCCACCCACCGCGCGACCGGGTCGGCCTTCAGCCGCGTCCACAGGATCGCCAGGAACGCGGCCGGCGCCACGACGTCGAGGCCGAGCGCGGACGGGTCGCCGATCCTTTCGACGCCGAGCGCGCCGACGAGGGTGCTGAGGTTCCACAGCGCGTACAGGGTCGCGAACGAGGTCCAGAACCCGGCGCGGGCCGCCTCCCGGTCGTGTTGGCCGACGGCGACGGCCGTGGTCTCGTCGATGACGCCCTGGGCGGCGACGAGCCGGCGGACGCCGGTGACCCGGAGCAGGTCGGCGAGCCGGAGCCCGTAGAGGGTGTTGCGGCCGCCGAGCAGGAGCGCTCCGACCGCGCCGACGGCGAGGCTGCCGCCGGTGGCGACAACCCCGACGAGGGCGTACTGCGACGCGCCCGTGAACGTGACCAGACTCAGCGCGCACGCCTGGGCGACGCTGAGCCCGGACGTGACGGCGGTGGCCCCGAATGCGAGCCCGGACCCGCCCACGGCGACGCCGAGGCTGAGCCCGGCCCGGACGGCGGCCCGTCGGGTGGCGGAGGAGGACATACCCCGACGCTAGGCCTCCCGGGCTCCCCGATCTTGAACATTCTTGCGGTACGCCCCCGGCGGCACGCCCAGGTATCGCCGGAAATGTCTGGTCAGGTGGGCCTGATCGGCGAACCCGACGGCCGCCGCGACCTCGGCCGGCCGGTCCCCCGCGGCGAGCAGTGACCGGGCCCGCCGCACCCGCTCCTGCACCAGGTACGCGTGCGGCGGCAGCCCGGTGGCCGTCCGGAAGGCGCGCTGGAGCACGTGCGGCCCGAGCCCGACGTGCTCGGCCAGCTCCGCGAGGGTCGGCGGGGCGGTCAGCCGGGCGTGCAGCAGCTCCCGGGCCCGGTCCACGGCGCGCGGCGCCGGGGCGGACGCGGGGGCCGCCGTGCCGGCGTTGAGCCCGAGCAGCGCGACGAGGGCCGCGTGCTGGGCGCTGGACGCCGCCAGGTCGTCGCCGCGGTCGGCGGCGCGCACGGCGGCGACCAGCAGCCGGTGGGTGCCGGGATCGGCGACGACGGACTCCCGGAACCACGGCGTGCCGGGCCGGCCCAGCTCGGCGGCGACGGCCCGCACCGTGGCGACGTCGGGGTAGATGATCCGGTACGACCAGCCCTCGGGGACCCCGGCGCGGCCGTTGTGCGGGACCTCCGGGTTGACGAAGACGAGCGAGCCCGCGCCGGCCCGCATCGTGCCGCCGGCCACGTCCCACTCCTCGACGCCGTCGACGATGGCCCCGATCGCGTACTCCGCGTGCGCGTGCCGGGCGAACGCGTGCCGGACGAACCGGGCGGCGAGCAGCTCGGTACCGGGCAGCGCGTCCCGCCGCCAGTACCTCGCCCGGTCCCCGGTCATCCCCCGACTCTAGGCCGGGGCCCCACCCCGCATGAACAGCACGATCCCGACTCCGGCGATCCACAGGGCCGCCAGCAGGACCACCCAGAATCCCCACGGGGTCAGAACCGCGACCGCCATGGCGATGCTCACCCAGCCGAGCCACCTGGGCAGCAAGGCCGTGTAGAGGAACGCCAGCCCCGACGCCCCGAGCAGCAGGGCGAGCCCCGCCGTGAGCGGGAAGAACAGGTCGTTGGCGATCACGGTGAACGTGTGCGTGATCTCCCCGGGCACCTTCCCGACCGTGTCAGCGGCCAGGTACGCGAACCCGCTGAAGGTCAGCAGTCCCACCGCGGCGAGCAGCGCGCCGCCGAACGCGATCTGCGCGAGCCGGCCGTCGCCGCCCTCGGCGCGCGAGACCGCTTGCCGCAGGCTGCCGGCGAACCAGACGAGCGCGAGCGTCGCGAGCAACGCGAGCAGGCACGCCCAGATCTGCCGGGTGTCGTTGTCCTTCCAGTAGGCGACGACCTTGTCAGTGGGTTTGTCCGAGTCGACCCCGTTGCCGCCCACGATGAAGCAGGCGACCAGGAGGAGCAGGAACACGACGCCCGTCAGGGGGGCCAATCGTGCCAGACGAGTGAACATGGCAGCCTCCTTTCGAGGCTAAGGCCAGTTTACTGCCAAGATCACGCTCGGTAGTCGATCATTCACGGTTGGGCGCGCTGGTCGTCTCGTACCAGATGGTGGTCTTTGTGCTTTTGTGAAAGTGACAATCGGCACCCGGGGCCCGAGCCGCGAGGGCGACCAGGGACGATATAGGGATGTCGCTCCGCTCCGATCTCCGCAACTTTGCGATCATCGCCCACGTCGACCACGGGAAGACCACCCTCGTCGACGCCATGCTCCGTCAGGCCGGAGCGTTCAGCGCCCGCGCCGAACTCGTCGACCGGGCCATGGACTCCGGCGATCTGGAGCGTGAGAAGGGCATCACGATCCTGGCCAAGAACACGGCGGTGCACTACCACGCGCCGGACGGCCAGGAATTCACCCTGAACATCATCGACACCCCCGGCCACGCCGACTTCGGCGGTGAGGTCGAGCGCGGCCTGACCATGGTCGACGGCGTCGTGCTGCTCGTCGACGCCTCCGAGGGTCCCCTGCCGCAGACCCGGTTCGTGCTGCGCAAGGCCCTCGCCGCGAAGATGCCGATCGTCCTCGTGATCAACAAGGTCGACCGGCCCGACTCGCGGATCAAGGAGGTCGTGGACGACACCTACGAGCTGTTCCTCGACCTCGACGCGACCGAGGAGCAGATCGACTTCCCGATCGTCTACGCGTGCGCGCGCGACGGCGTCGCCACGCTGAACCAGCCGGCCGACGGCACCGTCCCGGAGGACAGCGACACCCTGGAGCCGCTGTTCCGGACGCTGCTCACCACGATCCCGGCCCCGACCTACACCGAGGGCGCGCCGCTGCAGGCGCACGTCACCAACCTCGACGCCTCCCCGTTCCTCGGCCGGCTCGCGCTGTGCCGGGTCCGCGAGGGCGAGATCCGCAAGGGTCAGCAGGTCGCCTGGTGCAAGACCGACGGCACCATGCAGAACGTCAAGATCACCGAGCTGCTGATGACCGAGGGCCTGGAGCGCAAGCCCGCCGAGAAGGCCGGCCCGGGCGACATCATCGCCATCGCCGGCATCGCGGACATCATGATCGGCGAGACCCTGGCCGACTCCGAGACGCCGGTCGCGCTCCCGCTGATCACGGTCGACGAGCCCGCCATCTCCATGACCATCGGCACCAACACCTCGCCGCTCGTCGGCCGGGTCAAGGGCTCCAAGGTCACCGCCCGCATGGTCAAGGACCGGCTCGACAAGGAGCTGATCGGCAACGTCTCGCTCCGGGTCCTGCCCACCGAGCGCCCCGACGCGTGGGAGGTGCAGGGCCGCGGCGAGCTGGCGCTGGCCATCCTCGTCGAGCAGATGCGCCGCGAGTCCTACGAGCTGACCGTCGGCAAGCCTCAGGTGGTCACCAAGCAGATCGACGGCAAGCTGTGCGAGCCGGTCGAGCGGGTCACGATCGACGCCCCCGAGGAGTACCTCGGCGCGATCACCCAGCTGCTCGCCACCCGCAAGGGCCGCATGGAGCACATGACCAACCACGGCACCGGCTGGGTCCGGATGGAGTGGCTCGTGCCGTCGCGGGGCCTGATCGGCTTCCGGACCGAGTTCCTCACCGACACCAGGGGCACGGGCATCATGCACCACGTGTTCGAGAAGTACGACGGCTGGTTCGGCGAGCTGCGCACCCGCAACAACGGCTCCCTGGTCGCCGACCGGGCCGGCGTGGTCACCGCCTTCGCGATGACCAACCTGCAGGAGCGCGGCTCGATGTTCGTCGAGCCCACCACCGAGGTGTACGAGGGCATGATCGTCGGCGAGAACTCCCGCTCCGACGACATGGACGTCAACATCACCAAGGAGAAGAAGCTCACCAACATGCGGCAGTCCACCAGCGACGAGACCGAGAAGCTGGTCCCGCCGCGGAAGCTGTCCCTGGAGCAGTCGCTCGAGTTCTGCCGCGAGGACGAGTGCGTGGAGGTCACCCCGACCGCCGTGCGGATCCGCAAGGTGAACCTCTCCGCCACCGAGCGGGCCCGGGCCACGGCGCGGCGCAAGCACGCTTAGGTGGTGCCGGCCCGCTGAGGGCGACGATGCGTGCGTTGGAAGGGCCCCTGCATACAACACCGGTATGCAGGGGCCCTTCCGCCTTCGCCTCCCCGCCCTCAGCGGGCCCACGAGGTCAGATCAAGAACCTAGATCAAGATCATCATTTGTTACGGCGACACCTGACTCTGGTTCCAGCGGCACCGCCCGGGGTGGTCGGCGCGGGTTAGTGTCGACCGGGTGACGATCATCGAGGTCCGCACCCACCGGCTCAGCATGCCGCTGCACACCCCGTTCGTGACAGCACTGCGCACCGCCACCACCATCGAGTCCCTGGTCGTGGAGGTCATCGACGCCGACGGCAGGTCCGGGTTCGGCGAGGCCCCCGAGGTGTGGCGGGTCACCGGCGCGTCCCTGCCCGGCGCGGCGGCGTGCGTCGAAGCGCTCACCCTGCTGCTCATCGGGGCCGACCCCGACGACCTGGTCGCCCTCACCCGGCGGGTGGCCGCAGCAGTGGTCGGCAACGAGTCCGCCAAGGCCGCCATCGACGTGGCGCTGCACGACCTGGCCGCCCGCAGGCTCGGGGTGCCCCTGGTCCGGATGCTCGGCGGGTCGGCGCTGCGGGTCGGCACCGACGTCACCCTCGCCGCCGGCACCCCCGACGCGATGGCCGCCTCGGCGGTGGCCCGGGTCGCCGAGGGTTTCACGGTGCTCAAGATGAAGGTCGGCACGGACGCCGCCGGGGACCTCGCCCGGGTCTCCGCTGTCCGGGAAGCCGTCGGACCGGCCCCCGGCACGGAGGCCAGCGCGCGCACCGCGTCCGGGTCGGGGCAGGGGCCCGGCGCCGAGATCGGGCTCCAGCCGGGGTCCGGAGTCAGGTCCGGGGTGACGATTCGGCTCGACGCCAATCAGGGCTGGACGCCCCGCGAGGCCGTCGGCGTGATCCGCCGGATCGAGGACGCCGGGCTCGTCGTCGAGTTCGTCGAACAGCCCGTGGCCGCCGCCGACCTCGACGGGCTGGCCTGGGTCTCCGACCGGGTCGGCACCCCGATCATGGCCGACGAGAGCGTGTTCTCCGTCCGGGACCTCGTCGAGGTGATCCGGCGCCGCGCCGCGGACCTCGTCAACGTCAAGCTCGCCAAGTGCGGCGGCCTCGGCCCGGCCCGTACCCTGCTGGAACTCGCGAGGGCCCAGGGCATGGGCACCATCGTGGGCTCCATGATGGAGGGGCAGCTGGGGGTGGCCGCGGCGGCGAGCCTGGCCGCGGCGTACGGCACCACGGCCGTGGCCGATCTCGACGCCGCCTGGTGGCTGGCGTCGCCCCCGCTGAAGGACGGGATGCGCTACGACAGCGCGACCGTCGTCCTGCCCGACGCCCCCGGCCTCGGCGTCACCCTCACCGGCGTCACCCCGGAAGGAACCCCCTAGATGCTCTCGATCCTCGTCGCCCCCATTGCCTCCGGGACCGCGTCAAGCGTGCTCGGGCGGGTGGCCTGTGAACGGAACGCTGACGTGCCGCACAGCGCGGCCAGCACGATGAAGGCGGCTGTGCTCGCCGCGCTGTACCGCAGCGGCCTCGACCTCGACGCCCCGGTGCCGGTGCGCAACGGCTTCCCGTCCGCCCTCGACGGCGAGCCGTTCGACAGCACCCCTGGCTACGACAGCGACCCGGAGGTGTGGGCCAGGCTGGGCGGGGAGGCGACGCTGCGCTGGCTCGGGTACCGGATGGTGGTCCGGTCCTCCAATTTCGCCACCAACCTGGTTCTCGCGCACGTCGGCCTCGACGCGGTGGCCGACGTGTGGCGGGCGGCCGGCGCGCGGCGCAGCGTCACGGGGCGCGGCATCGAGGACTACCGGGCCAACGTGGCCGGCATCGCCAACCTGGTGACGGCCCGGGACCTGGCGGCGTTGATGTCGGCGCTGGAGCCCGAGGTGCTCGACGTCCTCGCGGCCAACGAGCACCGGGTGGACCTCGCGGCGGGGCTGCCGGCCGGTACCCGGATCGCGTTCAAGAACGGCTGGATTGACGGCTGCCGGCACAGCGCGGGAATCGTGTACCCGGCAGACGCCCCGCCCTACGTGATCGCCGTCTGCTACACGGGGCCGCTGGCGGCCGGAACGGCGACCGGTGACCCGGCGGCCCGGCTGCTCGCCCGGATCTCGGCTGCGGTCTGGACCCGACGGCACGCCCTGCCCACCTGAGCACCCCGGTGGTGGCCGGTCGCGGAAGTGCCGCCGATGCAGGGCAGGCTCCTCCGTAGTCAGATGACGGGGTTGATCTTCAGGCCAGGAGGTTGTCGCGCAGTGCCGCCACATCCACGCCCAGGCCGGCCGTGACGAACGTGGCGAAATCCGGGTAACCGCGTTCCACCTCGGCGAACGCCGCCGCCAGGTACTCCTCACGCGCCTCCAGCAGCGGGGCGAACAGCGCCACGTCCCGGACCAGCCCCCGCTCGCGCAGCGCCTCCAGCAACCCGCGCGCCTGCCCGGCGGACTCGTTGGTGCGCAGGTAGTCGGCGAACACCGCCGCGCGGTCCACGCCCACGGCGGTGAGCGCGACGGCGGCCAGCCAGCCGGTGCGGTCCTTGCCCGCCGTGCAGTGGAACAGCACCGGCACGCCGGCCGGGTCCGCCATGGTGGCCAGCGCCGCCCCGAACTGGGCCCGCGCGCCCGGATGGGTGACGAACCAGCGGTACATCTCGGTCATCAGCCGCTCGCCCCGGCCGGCCCCGAGGAGCTCGGCCTGCCGGTCGGGGTCGCCGCTGCCGATCGCGGTCGTCATCAGGGCGTAGATGTCCAGGTCGTCGTCGTACACCGGCAGCGCCCGCAGCACCGGGCCGGCCGGCAGCCGGTCCGCGCCCAGCGTCGCCACCTCGGGGCCGCCGCGCAGGTCGAGCACGTGCGCCAGACCCCAGCCGCCGAGGACCTCGACGTCGGCGTCGGTGAGCCGGGCCAGGGAGTCCGCCCGGTACGCCCGGCCCGTGGCGAGTCTCTCCCCTCGCGCCGTGACGTGTTCTCCGAGGTCACGGGTGTTGGGGGCACCGGTCAGCAGGGTCATGACCCCATGGTGCCGGACGGAGAGGTTATCTTGGCCTTCGGGTGTCGGAAGTCCACAGGTGGGAGAGAGTCATGCACAGGGCGACAGTGGCGGTCGGGGTGGGCACGGTGTGGACCGGACCGGAGGCTCCGAGGGATGTCGACTCGCCCGCGCTGAGCACGCCCGCGCATCCCCGGCACTGGCTGAACGCCATGTCGACGGCCGACCGGGCCGACCTCAACGGCCGTACCGTTACGCAGGTCCGGCTCGGCGAGTCCGTGCTGGTCGACGAGGTGCGCGGCGACTGGACCCGGATCATCGCCCCCCGACAGGCCACCGACCAGGACGAGCGCGGCTACCCGGGCTGGCTGCCCAGCGCCCAGCTCACCGGGTACACCCCCGCCGAGGACGCCGACTACGTGGTCGACGCGACCAGCATCGCCCTCCTCGACGAGCCGAACGGCGACGTGACCCTGCCGGCCGTGGTCCTCGGCACCAGGCTGACCTCCGCGGGCCCCAGCCAGCGCGGCTGGACGCCGATCCGGGTGCCCGGGGTCGCCGAGCCGCTGTGGGGCCGGCTGCGTGACCTGCGAGCCGCCGACGCGCCGGCCCCCGACCCGATGACGGTCGCCTGGCGGATGCTCGACGTGCCGTACGTGTGGGGCGGGCTGTCGGCGTACGGGATCGACTGCTCCGGCCTCGTGTACGTCGCCCTGGGCGGCGGGGTGCCCCGGGACGCCGCCGACCAGTACGCCGCTGCGGCTCCCGTGCCGGCCGGCGAGGAGCGGGCCGGGGACCTGTACTTCTTCGCCCGGGGCTCCGAGCCTGTGCACCACGTCGGATTCGTGGTCGGCGACGGCCGGATGCTGCACGCGTGCGGGACTACCGGCCGGGTGGTGTCCGAGGAACTGACTGCCGAGCGGGCCACGACGCTGGTCGGGATCGGCAGGCTCTAGCCGGGGCAGGGGCGTCGGGAGTTCCGACGCCCCGCCGAGGTCAGGACGCCGCGCGCAGGTCCCGCTTCCGGTCCCGGGACGACTTCGCCAGGCTCAGCACCGTCGTCACCACGAGCGTGCCCAGGATGATCAGCAGCGACAGCCAGATCGGGATGTGCGGCACCCAGCTGATCTTCTCGCCGCCGTTGATGAACGGCAGGTTGTTCTCCGCGAGCGCCTCCATCACCAGCTTGACGCCGATGAAGCCGAGGACGACGGACAGGCCGATCGACAGGTAGATCAGCCGGTCGAGGAGGCCGCCGATCAGGAAGTACAGCTGGCGCAGGCCCATCAGCGCGAACACGTTGGCCGTGAACACCAGGTAGGGCTCCTTGGTGAGCCCGAAGATCGCCGGGATCGAGTCCAGCGCGAAGATCAGGTCGGTGGTGCCGATCGCGATCATCACCACGAGCATCGGGGTGAACATCTTCTTGCCCTTGATCCGCGTGGTCAGATCCGCGCCGTGGTACTCCTTCGTCACCGGCAGCACCTTGCGCGTCCACCGGATGAGGACGTTCTCCTTGAACTCGTCGTCGTCCGTCTCGCCGCCCTTGGCCAGCTTGATCGCCGTGAACACCAGGAACAGGCCGAAGAAATAGAACACCCAGACGAACTTCTCGATCAACGCCGCGCCGGCCGCGATGAACGCGCCGCGCATGATCAGCGCTATCACGATGCCGACGAGCAGCACCTTCTGCTGGTAGATCCTGGGCACCGCGAAGTTCGCCATGATCAGGACGAACACGAAGAGGTTGTCGACCGACAGGCTGTACTCGGTGACCCAGCCGGCGAAGAACTCACCCGCGTACTTGGGCCCGGAGGCCGCGAAGATGCCCAGCCCGAACACGACGGCCAGGCCGACGTAGAAGACCACCCAGAGCGTGGACTCGCGGATCGAGGGCTCGTGTGGCCGACGGCCGACCACGGCGAGGTCGAAGAGGAGCAGGGCGGCGAGCCCGACCATGGTCGCGATCCAGACCCAGGTGGGGATATTCATGGTTCCTCCGGCAGGCACAAAGCATCACCGGAGGTCTCTTCCGCCACCACGTGCGGCGACCGGCGGTCCCGGGCTCCCGGAGGAACCGTGCTGACGAGACCGTCGCGGGGGAATACTCCCCTCCTTGTACGCCCCATTGTCCCCCACGGCCTGCGCCCGAACGAATCCGGGGCGAAACTTGGCCCTCCCCCGCCCGGGTCCGACACGTTCCGCGCACGCCGACGCGGGAACGACATCGATGACCGTTATCTGTATATTTTCTCGCTTATGACAGATATCTACCTGTTGAGAAGTGGGCACCATCGCTCTTTGTGTACCTTGCGTGAGCCTGCGGACACTGGCAGGCTGCGGGGCATGATTCTCGAAGTCGCCCTCATCGACGTCGTTCCCGGTCAGGAGGAGGCCTTCGCCGCGGCGTACGCCGAGGCCCTCCCCCTGCTCACCACCACCCCCGGCTGCCAGAAGGCGCGGATGACCAGGGGAATCGAATCCCCGTCCAAGTTCGTCCTGCTGGTGGAGTGGGACAGCGTCGAGGCCCATGTGGAGAACTTCCGGGCCTCCGAGCGGTTCGAGAAGTGGCGGGACCTGATCGGAGTGCACTTCGCGGCGCCACCGGTGGTGGAGCACTTCAACGACCTGTAGGACCCCGACGCTCCCGAGCCGGGACACCTGTCCCGGCTTCCCGGCTCCGGAGCCCTGACCGCCCAGGCCGTGCCTGACACCGGCCCGCCCGTCCGTGACCGCCCTGACCTCCGTGACCGCCCCGGTCTCCGGGACCGCCCCTGCCGGCCTGTACCGCCCTGGTCTCCGGGACCGCCCGGGCCTCCGTGACCTGCCGGCCCTGCCGCCCGTGACCGGCCTCGCCGCAGGCCCCGCCCCGGTCAGACGCTCTCGCGGCGCACCGAGCCCCCCAGTCCCCCCGGCCTCTGCCCGTGGATCGTCACACCCGCAGGCAGAGCCACCTGCCGCACCATCCGGACCTCGTCGAAGCGCACCTCGCCCACCGCGAGGCCGTTGGGCACCACGCCGTACACCGTGAAGCCGCAGTCCTCGTAGAGCGCCACGGCGGCGTGGTTGTTGCCCCGCACCGACAGCAACGCCACCTCCACGCCGACGGCCGTCACCGCCTCGACCAGCCGGGTGACCATCCGCCGGCCCAGGCCCAGCCCGCGCGCGGCCGGGTGCGCCATGATCCGGGTCAGCAGGGCCGTGTGCCCCTGCGGGCCGGGGACCTCGCGGATCCACGCCCCCAGCGCCTCGATCCGGCCGTCGACCCGGCAGAGGAGCATGCCGGCCCGGCCCTGGGCGATCCGGTCGAGCAGGGAGTCGACCCAGGCGTCGACCTCGGCGCGGTCGGGGACCGCCAGAAAGCCGATGGCCCCGCCGGCGGCGACCACGTCCGACACCACCCGGTGGATCCCGGCCCGGACCGCCAGGTCACCGCCCGCCAGATGATCGCCCGCCTCGACATCGTCCGCGTCGGAGTCGCCGCGAGGTCCCGGCCGACGCGGCACGGCGAGCCACTCCTCACTGACCCGCCCGACCACGTCCGCCGCGCCTTCCCCCGGCCCCTCCGCGCCGGTCACACCCCCGCCGCGTCGAGCTGCCGCAGCTCCTTCTTCAACTCCTTGATCTCGTCCCGGATCCGCGCGGCCACCTCGAACTGCAGCTCGCGCGCCGCCCCGAGCATCTGCTCGTTGAGCTGCCCGATCAGGTCGGCCAGATCGGCCCGGGCCATCCCCGGCTCCGCCGCCGTCGTGCTCCGGATCCGTCCGCTACCCGGCGAACCCGGCACCGGCGACTTGCCCCGGGACAGCTGACGACCGCCGCCGACCAGCGCCGCGTCCGTCTCCTCGGCCTCCCGGTAGATGCCCTCGAGGACGTCGCGGATCTGCTTGCGCAGCGGCTGCGGGTCCACCCCGTGCGCCTCGTTGTACGCGATCTGCTTCGCACGCCGGCGGTCCGTCTCGTCCAGCGCCTGGGCCATCGACGGCGTGATCTTGTCCGCGTACATGTGCACCTGGCCGGACACGTTACGCGCGGCCCGCCCGATGGTCTGGATCAGCGACGTCGCCGAGCGCAGGAAGCCCTCCTTGTCGGCGTCCAGGATCGCGACCAGGGACACCTCCGGCAGGTCCAGGCCCTCACGGAGCAGGTTGATGCCGACGAGCACGTCGTAGTCGCCCTTGCGCAGCTCGCGGAGCAGCTCGACCCGGCGAAGGGTGTCGACCTCCGAGTGCAGATACCGCACCCGGATGTCGTGTTCGAGCAGGTAGTCGGTGAGGTCCTCGGCCATCTTCTTCGTGAGCGTCGTGACCAGCACCCGCTCGTCGCGCTCCGAGCGGACCCGGATCTCGTGCATCAGGTCGTCGATCTGGCCCTTGGTCGGCTTGATCACCACCTCGGGGTCGATCAGGCCGGTCGGCCGGATGACCTGCTCGACGAACTCGCCCTCCGTCTTGCGCAGCTCCCACGGGCCGGGGGTCGCCGACAGGTACACCGCCTGGCCGACCCGCTCGGTGAACTCGTCGAACCGCAGCGGCCGGTTGTCCATCGCCGACGGCAGCCGGAAACCGTGGTCGACCAGGGAACGTTTCCGGGAGGCGTCCCCCTCGTACATCCCGCCGATCTGGGGGATCGTCACGTGCGACTCGTCGATGACCGTGAGGAAGTCCGCCGGGAAGTAGTCGAGCAGGCAGTGCGGCGGGCTGCCGCCGTCACGGCCGTCGATGTGCCGGGAGTAGTTCTCGATGCCGGAGCAGAAGCCGACCTGGCGCATCATCTCCAGGTCGTACGTCGTGCGCATCCGCAGCCGCTGGGCCTCCAGCAGCTTGCCCTGCCGGTCCAGCTCGGCGAGGCGCTCGGCGAGCTCCACCTCGATCTGGCCTATCGCGCGCTCCATCCGCTCCGGGCCGGCCGCGTAGTGGGTCGCCGGGAACACCACCATCGAGTCGACCTCGCGGACCACGTCGCCGGTCAGCGGGTGCAGGTAGGACAGCTTCTCGACCTCGTCGCCGAAGAGCTCGATCCGTAGCGCCAGCTCCTCGTACGCCGGAATGATCTCGATCGTGTCCCCGCGCACCCGGAAGGTGCCCCGGACGAACGCCACGTCGTTCCGCGTGTACTGGATGTCGACGAGCCGACGCAGGAACGTGTCCCGGTCCAGCTCCTCGCCCATCTTCACGACGGCGGCCCGCTCCAGGTACTCCTCCGGCGTGCCCAGGCCGTAGATCGCGCTCACGGTGGCCACCACGATCACGTCCCGGCGGCTGAGCAGACTCTTCGTGGTCGAGTGCCGCAGCCGCTCGACCTCCTCGTTGACCGAGGAGTCCTTCTCGATGTACGTGTCCGACTGGGCGATGTACGCCTCGGGCTGGTAGTAGTCGTAGTAGCTGACGAAATACTCGACAGCGTTGTGCGGCATCAGCTCGCGGAACTCCGTCGCCAGCTGCGCGGCCAGGGTCTTGTTCGGGGCGAGCACCAGCGCTGGGCGCTGCAGCTCCTCGATCAACCACGCCGTCGTGGCGCTCTTGCCCGTGCCCGTGGCGCCCAACAGCACCGAATGCTCCTCGCCGCGCCGCACCCTGGCGGCCAGCTCGGCGATCGCGGTCGGCTGGTCACCAGCCGGCTTGTACTCACTCACAACCTCGAAACGGCCCGATGCCCGGGGGATGTCCAGCGCCATAGAACCCACCGTACGCGCCAGGTACGACAACCCCGATTTACGATGCGCCAACAAGGCCCAAAAGCATTGTGCCCCCAAGATCCCGGGGCTAGCCTCGATCGTGCAGCAGGCGGTGGCGGCCTTTCCCGGCGGATGACCTCGGTCAGAGCCCCGGGCACCGGTCGCAGCTCCCGACCCCACACGTCGGTGAGCGCATCGGGCGTCGGTCGACCTCGTGTCGCCCGGGGTCGTCGAGCCTGCCAAAAGGGAGAGCTTTGCCCCACCCGGCAAAGCTCTCCTCTTTTGGTGGGTGGGGCCCGCTGAGGGCGACGATGCGTGCGTTGTCGGCACGCCTGAATACAACACCGGTATTCAGGCGCACCTCCGCCTTCGCCTCCCCGCCCTCAGCGGGCCAAGACGTTGAGATCACAATCCCTTTTTTGGTTACGAATGTGGTGCTAGCCGGTCGCGGCGGTCGGGGCCCAGCCTGTGGTCGCCGCCCACTTCTCCGCCAGGGCGCCAGCCTCGTCGAACCAGGGCTCCTTGGCGTCCGCGTAGTCGTTCACCGTGAGGCCCTCCGCCGCCAGCCGCGCCTTGAGCTGGGCGTATCCCGCCACCTCTGCCGGGTTGGCCCGGAGCCAGTCGCGGAACATCAGCGCCCAGCGCCAGCCGGGCGAGTCCAGCGTGCGGACATGCAGGTTGACCGGGCGGCCGGGGTCGGCGGAGCCGTGCAACCTTTTGTACCAGATGGTGGTGTCCGGGGGTTTCGGGTTGTCCCACCACTCGCCCGGATTCGCGGGGAAGCCGACGGCGGCCAGCACGGGGGCCAGCCGGTCGGCGGCGGCCAGGTCGGTGACGCCCAGTTGGATGTCGAGGATGTCCTTGGCGGGCAGGCCGGGCACCGAGGTAGAACCGATGTGGTCGAGGGTAACCGCCAGGTCCCCGGCGGCGTGCCGGATCCGGGCCGCCAGCCGCGCGTACTGCTCCGGCCACGTCCCGTCCGGGGCCGCGATGGTCAGCTCCACGGGGCGGGCAGCCCGGCGACCCGCCGCCAGATTCTCGTCGAACCCGACGAACCGGTCCCACACGGTGGCCAACCTGGTGTGCAACTCGGCCAGGGTGCCCGAGTTGTCCACCACGACATCGGCCGCCGCCCGGCGCTGGCCGTCACTGGCCTGAGCCGCCATCCGGGACTCGGCCTCGGCAGGGGGCAGCCCGCGCTCCACCAGTCGTGCGAGCCGGACGTCGTGACCGGCCTCGACGACGAGTACCAGAGGGAACGTCGGCGCCAGGCCCACCTCGACCAGGAGCGGGATGTCGTTGACCACGATCGAGTCCCCGGCAGCGGCCGTGAGCTCCTCGGACCGGGCCCGCACGCGAGGGTGGATGATCCGTTCCAGTCGCGCCCGGGCCGACGGATCCGCGAACACGACAGCGGCCAGCGCCGCCCGGTCGAGCGCGCCGTCCCGCAGGACGCCGTCCCCGAAGGTGTCGACGACCTCGGCCAGCCCCTCGGTACCGGGCGCGACGACCTCGCGGGCCAGCACGTCGGAGTCCACGATCACGGCGCCCCGCCCGGCCAGGTACCGCGCGACGGCGCTCTTCCCCGCCCCGATACCGCCCGTGAGTCCCACTCTCAACATGCCCCGACCCTACCGACCCGCCCCGGCCGTGCCATGCCCGGCAGGAGGTCCCGCACCGGGCGGTGGGCGAGGCGGGCCGGGCGGGAGATCCCCGCACCGACGGGGTTGCGCGAGTCCGGCCGGGCCCACGCGCTGGACGCACCCCACCCGGCCGGACCCACCGACCGGACGCACCCGACCCGGCACCGGTCACGTCCCCGACAGCGGGGCTCCCCGGCGCACACGAAAGGGCCCCGGCGCTTCGCGCCGGGGCCCTTTCTACGAACTACAGAGCGACTTAGCCCTTGCCGCCCGCGAGCTTCTCGCGCAGAGCCGCGAGCGCCTCGTCGGTGGCGAGGGTGCCAGCCGGCTCCTCCGGGGCCTTGGTGGCCGAGGGGGTGCTGCTGGTCATGCTGGTCGCACCCGAGCCACCGGCCGGAGCGCCGACGGTGACGGGCTGCGGGTTGGCCTCGGCCTCGGCGTCAGCGACACGGGCCGCCTCGACCTGCTTGGCGTGCGCCTCCCAGCGGACGCGGGCGTCGGCGTACTGCTTCTCCCACACCTCGCGCTGCGCGTCGAAGCCCTCGAGCCACTCGCCCGTCTCCGGGTCGAAGCCCTCCGGGTAGATGTAGTTGCCGGCCTCGTCGTAGGTGGCAGCCATACCGTAGAGGGTCGGGTCGAAGTGCTCGTCGCCCTCGACGAAGCCCTCGTTCGCCTGCTTGAGCGAGAGCGAGATCCGCCGACGCTCGAGGTCGATGTCGATGACCTTGACGAGAACGTCGCCGTTGACCTGAACGACCTGCTCCGGGATCTCCACGTGGCGCTCGGCCAGCTCGGAGATGTGCACCAGGCCCTCGATGCCGTCGTCGACGCGCACGAACGCACCGAACGGAACCAGCTTCGTGACCTTACCGGGCACGATCTGGCCGATCTGGTGGGTCCGGGCGAACTGACGCCACGGGTCCTCCTGCGTCGCCTTCAGCGACAGGGAGACGCGCTCACGCTCGAGATCGACGTCGAGAACCTCGACCTCGACCTCCTGGCCGACCTCGACAACCTCGGACGGGTGGTCGATGTGCTTCCAGGACAGCTCCGAGACGTGCACGAGGCCGTCGACGCCGCCGAGGTCCACGAACGCGCCGAAGTTGACGATCGAGGACACGACGCCCTTGCGGACCTGGCCCTTGGCGAGCTTGTTGAGGAACTCGGTGCGGACCTCGGACTGGGTCTGCTCGAGCCACGCCCGGCGGGACAGGACCACGTTGTTGCGGTTCTTGTCCAGCTCGATGATCTTCGCCTCGAGCTCACGGCCCACGTAGGGCTGGAGGTCGCGGACGCGCCGCATCTCGACCAGGGAGGCCGGCAGGAAGCCCCGGAGGCCGATGTCGAGGATGAGACCACCCTTGACGACCTCGATGACGGTGCCGCGGACGACGCCGTCGTCCTCCTTGATCTTCTCGATCGTGCCCCACGCGCGCTCGTACTGCGCACGCTTCTTGGACAGGATCAGCCGACCCTCCTTGTCCTCCTTCTGGAGAACAAGGGCCTCGATCTGGTCGCCCACAGCGACCACATCGGCCGGGTCAACGTCGTGCTTGATCGACAACTCGCGCGAGGGGATGACGCCCTCGGTCTTGTAGCCAATGTCGAGCAGGACCTCGTCCCGGTCGACCTTGACGACGGTGCCTTCGACAATGTCACCGTCGTTGAAGTACTTGATGGTCAGATCAATGGCGGCGAGGAAATCTTCCTCAGAGCCGATGTCATTGATTGCGACCGTGTTCGAGGAGACCTCGATGCTGCTCGTCATGTGGGCAGGTGCTCCGGTTTGGGTTGTCGATCGTGTGTTCGGTGCGCTCATGGGCCCTTCCGCCGGCCTCTGCCAGCAGTTGCGGGCCTGCTCCCTGCCGAGACGCGCGACCCACCAACGCGTCGTCCAGCCTACCCCGCCCAATACCACACGGTCCAACCGTCCCCCGGCATAATGTCACGCCGTGAACCAAACGCACACCGCCCGAGGGGCCACGACCAGAGCCGAGAGCCGGCAGGCCAACACCCACTGGTGGGACAGTGATGCAGATCACTACCACGAGGAACACGGCGCGTTCCTGGGCGAGGTGCTGCTGCGGTGGTGCCCCGAGGGACTGACCGAGGCCGATGCCGGACTGCTCGGCCCGGTGGCCGGGAAGCGGATCCTGGAGATCGGCTGCGGATCGGCCTCCAGCTCGCGGTGGCTGCGCACCCAGGGCGCAGAGGTGGTCGCCACCGACCTGTCCGCCGGCATGTTGCGGCACGCCGTGGCGGGCAACGAGCATTCAGGGGTACGGATCCCACTCGCCCTCGCCGACGCCGAGTGCCTGCCCTTCCGCGACGGCGTGTTCGATGTGATCTTCACCGCTTTCGGGGCCGTTCCGTTCGTCACGGACTCGGCGCTCGTGATGCGCGAGGCGGCCCGCGTGTTGCGCCCCGGGGGCCGGTGGGTGTTCTCCGTCACGCACCCGATGAGATGGATCTTTCCGGACGATCCGGGCGAGGCCGGATTGGTGGCGATCCACTCGTACTTCGACCGGCGGCCGTATGTCGAGTACACCGACGGGGTGCCGACGTATGTGGAGCACCACCGGACGCTCGGGGACCGGGTCCGGGAGATCGTCGCGGCCGGGCTGACGCTGGTGGACCTCGTCGAGCCGGAGTGGCCGGAGGGCCACACCCAGGAGTGGGGCCAGTGGAGCCCGCTGCGGGGGAAGATCTTCCCCGGTACGGCGATCTACGTGACCGCCAAACCGGGGTAGCGGGCCCGGTCAGGTGCGGCGGATGGCCGGCAGGGTGAAGGCCGCCGCGACCGAGGCCGCGATCAGCACCCCGCACACCGCGCACGCCGCGGGGACTCCGACGGCCGTGCCGAGCAGGCCGAAGAGCGTGAACGAGACGGGTACCAGGCCCATGCCCTGGAGGACGAAGATGGAGCCGACCCGGGCCCGGTACCCGTCGGGGATCAGGGACTGGGTCGCCCCACCGAGCAGGGAGCCGGCCACGCCGCCCGACGCGCCGATCGCCACCATGGCCGCGCACACGGTCGGCAGGGTCGGACCGTAGCCGACCAGGACCACGCCGACCGCCTGGACCAGCATCACCCACAGCCCGATCGTGACCGGCCGGGACCACCTCTTCGCCACGATCACCAGCAGGGCCCCGGCCGCGCCGCCGACCCCGAGCGAGCCGAGCATCCAGCCCTGACCGGCCGAGCCCCAGCCCTCCGCCACCGAGCGCAGCGGCACCGCGAGGTTGACCGGGCCGGTCACACAGAACTCCAGGGTCGTGAGCACCAGGAACACGCCGCGGAGCACCGGCTGGCCGATCACGAACCGCAGACCGTCGCCCACCTCGGCGAGGAGGTCGCGGCGGGGCTTCGGGTCGCGTACCCCCGACTCGAACTGTGGTTTGATCTTCGCCAGGATGGCGACCGAGACGGCGAAGCTGACGGCGTTGAGGCCGCACGCGAGCGGGAAGCCGCCCACCGCGACCAGCAGGCCGCCGAGCGGCGCGCCGAGCAGCAGGGCGCACCGGTTGGCGAGCTGGCGGGCGGCCACCGAGGCCGGCAACTGCTCCCCCGGCAGGATCTGGGCCGGCAGCGCGGTGACCGCCGGCATGTACGCCGCGTCCACCGCCCCGAACACCAGCGCGGCCCCGACGAGCAGCCACATCGACGTGCCACCCAGGCCGGCGAACGCCGCGACCGCCATCACGAGCACCCGGAACGCGTCGGAGATCAGCATGAGTTTGCGCAGGCCGACCCGGTCGCCGAGCGCGCCGCCGAACAGCATCAGGATCGCACGCGGGATCGAGCTGGCCATCGACACGACGCTGGTCAGCAGCGGGTCACCCAGGTGGGCCGCCGCGTTGGCGAACGCGATGAAGTAGATCTGGTCGCCGACCAGGGACAGCCAGTAGCCGGCGAGCCAGCCGAGGAAGGTGGGGTTGCGGTAGGCGGCGCGTCGCGGGCGCGCCTCGACGACGGCGGTCATGGGACGTAGGGGAAGGCGTGGGCGAACAGGTACACGAACTGGCGGTCGTCGGTCTCGTCGACCGGCCGGGCACCCCAGCGGCGGAACAGCTCGGCGAGCTCCGCGGTGAACTCCGCCAGCTCGGCCCGGTCGACCCGGATCCGGCCGTTGGTGCTCCACGCGGCGTCGCGCCACTCCTCCGACCAGGCGTCCTGGCTCTTCAGGTAGTCGTCGAGGAGCTGGAACCGGCGGCGGATCGTGTCGGCCGTGACGGCCTCGGAGATCGCGCGGCCCTCGCTGCCGGCCGGGAAGTCGCCCTCGTTCCAGCTGATCCCGCCGGGGACCGCGCGCCACCACCGCTCGCGGCCGTCGCGGGCCAGCTCGGGGGCCTCGGTGACGAAGCCGAACCTGGCCAGCTGGTGCAGGTGGTAGCTGACCTTGGCGACGGCCAGGTCGACCCGCTCGGCGAGGGTGCTGGCCGTGGAGGGGCCGAAGGTGTTGAGGAGGCCGTAGAGGCGCATCCGCAGCGGGTGGGTGACCGCCTTGAGGACCGAGGGGTCCTGGATCGGCGTCGTCTGCTCTGCCATGTGCACAAGATTAGTTGCGCAACTTTAGTTGCACAAGACTTCTTGAATAACTACCGGAGCAGTGCCTCCACCAGATCCGAACCCAGCCTGCCGACCGCCGCCAGATCCAACCTGTGCAACGTGTACCGGCCCCGCCGCTCCTTCTCCAACAACCCGGCCCTGTGCAGCACCGCCAGGTGCCGGGACACCTCCGGAGCGGTCAACTGCCAGGCGTCGGCCAGCTCCCCCGTCGTGTGCGCCCCCCGGGCCAGCAGCCAGCACAGCCGCATCCTCGCCGGATTCGCCAGAGCTTCCATCCGCCGGCGCACCAGATCCAGGGGCACGACCGCCTCCGGCGCCACCGGGTACTGCACCACCGGCCGCCAGCCCGGCTCGTCGGAGATCACCAGGTGCGGCCAGCCGAACGCCGTCGGGGCGAAGGTGATGCCGGCGTCGACGGCGGAGGCCGTACTGACCCGCAGCTTGTCGATCAGGAGCCTCGTGCCCCGGACGGACAGCGCCGGCGACATCGCCGCCACGGCCGCGGCGAGCCCCCTGCGGCGGAACAGCTCGGACTTGTCCCGGGCGTCGGACATCAGCCGGACCCGGACCTGCCGCCACGCCTCGCCGAAGAACGCCGACTCGCAGTCCTCGAAGAGGCGGCGCAGCCAGGCGCGCAGGCCCGGCAGGTCCGTGAGGAGACGTTCGACGAACTCGGACTGGGCCGGGCCGCGGGCGCGGGACAGCTCGCGGGCGCGGTCGCGGGTCATGGCCCAGATCTCGGCCGCCCACCGGTCCGGGGCGGCCGTCGGACCCGGGAGGTCGGGAGTCGGCGCGATCGTCGGGTCGGAGAGGCCGGGGTGCGGCATGGCCGGGTGGCTCGTGGTGGGTCCGGGCGGGTCTTGGTCCGCCGGGCGGCCGGAGCCTGGCACTCGCGTGGTGACCGTCGGGTGACGGGTGGCGGGTGGCGCGGTACCCGTCGGATCGGTCTGGTGTCCGGCGGCGGGCGCGCGGCTTACCGGGGAGGGGCGGGTGCGGCGGGTGCGGCGGTCCGCCCCGCAGGCCGGGATGAACGCGGCGTACAGGAACGTGTCGTCGTCGAGCGCGTCCAGGTCGTCGAGGTCCTCGGCGAGGGTGGCGCGGATCGCGGACGGTACCAGGAAATCCGCCCTGCCCACCTGCCACAGGAAACTCGCCGCGTCGATCCGGTCCGCCAGGTCCGCCGGCAACGTCGCCGCCACGGCCGCGGCCCAGGCATGCTGCGTCGGGTGGTGCGCCGGGTCGCTCAGCACGTGCAGCGCGCCGATCAGCTCGCCGAGCGGCGACGGCCCGAACGCGACCTGCGGATCCGGCCCCAGTTCGATCGTCAGGGTCACCCCGTGATCCTCCCAGCCCCGCCGGGAACGCCCGACCGGAGTTGACGAAGATCGTCAAGCGGCTGCCGGACCCCCGCCGACGGCGGTCACGGTGGCCGGCATGAGACTCCACGCGTTGGTGGCCGTCGGCGGCAGTCGCCGGTACTCCGCAGCCCTCCTCGTCGACGCCGTCGGCGCCGGCCTGCTCCGCCCGTTCATGCTGCTGTACGGCCTGCGCGTCCTCGACCTCGGTCTCGTGCCCACCGGCGCGGCCATGACCGTCGGCCTCCTCGTCGGACTGGCCGCCATCCCGCTGTCCGGCCGGTGGATCGACCGCGCCGGGGGCCGGTGGCCCGTCATCGGCGCCCTGCTGGTCCGGGCGCTCGGCGTGGTCGTCCTGCTGGCGTCCGACTCGCTCGGCACCTTCCTCGCCGCGGCGGTCCTGCTCAGCCTCGGCACCCAGACCTGGCCGCCGGCGCACGCCGCCGTGGTGACCGCGCTGGTGGCCGGGCGGCATCGGGACGTCGCGCTCAGCGCCGGTCGGGCCGTCCGGAACGCCGGGCTCGGGGTGGGGGCGCTGATCGCGACCGTGACGTTGGCGGGCGGGGCTGGCGCGTTGCGGGGGTTGGCTGTGGTGAGTGGGGTGGGGTTCGTGGCGGCGGGGCTGCTGGTGGCGTCGATGCGGGTGCCTTCGTTGGTCGGTGCCGTGTCTGTGCCGGAGTCCTCGCCGGTGGTGGCCTGCGCGGGGACCGCACCCGGGTCAGGGGCCGTGACCAGGGAGGCTGCGCCCGCGCCGGCCGGGCGGGCCGCGTTCCTGGTGTTGTTCGTGGGGAACCTGCCGTTCGCGCTCTTGTTCGACGTACTCGAGGTCGCCCTTCCCGCCGTCTTCCTCCAGCAGTTGGGCAGCAGCGCCGCCTGGCCGGGGGCCGTCTTCATCGGCAACACGGTGCTCGTGGTCGTGCTGTCGGTACCCCTGGTCGTCCGGCTGGCGCACCGGTCCCGGCGGAGCGTGTTCGGACTGTCCGGGCTCGGGTTCGCCGTCGCCTACCTGGGCTTTCTCGGCGCGGGGGCGCTGGGTGGGCTCGGTGGCGCGGTCGGGGTGGCACTGTTCGGCGTCGTGTACACCGTCGCGGAGATCCTCTATTCCGGTACCGGGACGGCGCTCGTCATCGCCGCGGCCCAGCCGGGGCGGCTCGGTCGGGCGCTCGCCCGGTGGGAGCTGTCGACCGGACTCGGCAAGGCGCTGGCGCCGGCCGTGCTGACGACGCTGTTCGGGGTGGCCCCGGCGGTCCTGTGGATCCCGTTGGCCGCGGCGACCGGGCTGGCGGGGCTGGCGGTGGCCCGCTTCGGCCCCCGGGACGAGCCCGCTGCCGCGGAACCCGCTGCCGCCGAGCCCGCGACGCCGACCCTCATGAGCGCTGCCGCATGAACGCGACAGCGACCCGGCACCAACGTCCCGCCAACCGCCAGGTCACGCGCTAGTGGCCAGCCTCCGACCAGTCCCGGCCGGCCCCCACCGACACCTCCAACGGCACGGCCAGCTCATGCGCCGCGCCCATCTCCCGGCGCACCACCGCCTCCAACGGCCCCTGCTCGCCCGGCGACACCTCGAAGATGAGCTCGTCGTGCACCTGGAGCAGCATCCGCGACGCCAGACCCTCCGCGCGCAGGGCCTGATCGACCCGCAGCATCGCCACCTTGATGATGTCGGCCGCGGTGCCCTGGATGGGGGCGTTGAGGGCCATCCGCTCGGCCATCTCGCGGCGCTGGCGGTTGTCGCTGTTCAGGTCGGGCAGATAGCGGCGGCGGCCCAGGAGGGTCTCCGTGTAGCCGTCGGCGCGGGCCTTCACGACGATCTCGCGCAGGTAGTCGCGGACGCCGCCGAAGCGCTCGAAGTAGCCGTCCATCAGGACCTGGGCCTCGCCGGGGCTGATCCCGAGCTGTTGGGACAGGCCGTAGGCGGACAGACCGTAGGCGAGGCCGTAGGACATGGCCTTGATCCGGCGGCGGTGCTCCGGGGTGACCTCGTCGGTCTCGAACACCTTGCGGGCGACCGTGGTGTGCAGGTCCTCGCCGGACTGGAACGCGGCGATCAGGTCGGCGTCCTCGGAGAGGTGCGCCATGATCCGCATTTCGATCTGGCTGTAGTCGGCGGTCAGCAGGGTCTCGTAGCCCGCGCCGACGATGAAGGCGCGGCGGATCCGGCGGCCCTCCTCGGTGCGGATCGGGATGTTCTGCAGGTTCGGATCCGTGGACGACAGCCGGCCGGTGGCGGCGACCGTCTGGTTGAGGGTGGTGTGGATCCGGCCGTCGTCGGAGACGCTCTTGAGCAGGCCCTCGACAGTGGACTTGAGCCGGGCGACGTCGCGGTGCCGGAGCAGGTGTTCGAGGACCGGGTGCTGGGTCTTCTCGAACAGGCCCTGCAGGGCGTCGGCGTCCGTCGTGTACCCCGTCTTGATCTTCTTGGTCTTCGGCAGGCCCAGCTCGTCGAAGAGGAGCTGCTGCAACTGCTTCGGCGAGCCGAGGTTGAACTCGCGCCCCGCCACCGAGTACGCCAGCTCGGCCGCCGACTTCACCTCGGCGGCGAAGTGCGCCTCCAGCTCGGACAGATACTCCGTGTCGGCGGCGATGCCCGCGCCCTCCAGCCCGGCGAGCAGCACGCCGAGGGGCTGCTCCAGGTCGGCCAGCAGCGAACCGGCGGCGCCCTGGCCGGCGAGCTCCCCGCTGAGGGTCTCGGCGAGCTCGCGGGTCGCGGCGGCGCGCAGCATCAGCCCGTTGGCCTCGTCGTCGGAGTCCGCGCCCAGGCCGTCGAGGGTGAGCTGGCCGTTGGCGGGCTCGTCGGTGCGCAGGTCGCGGCCCAGGTAGCGCCGGGACAGCTCCGCCAGGTCGTAGTTGCGGGCGTCGGGGCGGGCCAGATACGCCGCCAGGGCGGTGTCCATGGTCAGCCCGGCCAGCTGCCAGCCGTGGGCGGCGAGGCCCCACAGGGCCGGCTTCTGGTCGTGGAGGGCCTTCGGGCGGGCCGGGTCGGCCAGCCAGGCGGCGACGGCGGCCTCGTCGGCCGGATCGAGCCCGGCGGTGGCGAACCAGGCCGAGGCCGAGGGCCCGGACACCGCGATGGCGTCGATGCTCCCGGTGCCCCGGCCGAACGTGCCGGCCAGCGCGACGCCGGCGGTCTGCGGGCCGAGCGCGGCGAGCCAGGCCGCGACCTCGCCGGAGCCGAGCACCGTGCCGTCGAGGCTGGCCATGGCGTCGGCGGACTCCGGCTGGTCCGAGCCGAGGATGCCGGTGAGGCGCTCGCGCAGCACCCGGAACTGCAGGGTGTCGAAGACCTGGTCGATCTCCTGCGGGTCGCCGCCGGACCAGGTGAGGTCGTCGGGGCCGCAGGGCAGCTCGAGGGTGCGGATCAGCTTGTTCAGGCTGGCGTTGCGGATCACGGACGCCAGGTGCTCGCGGACGTTGTCGCCGACCTTGCCCTTGATGTCGTCGACCCGGGCGATGATGGTGTCCAGGTCGCCGTACTGATTGATCCACTTGGCGGCGGTCTTCGGACCGACCCCGGGCACGCCCGGCAGGTTGTCGGAGTCCTCCCCGACGAGGGCGGCCAGGTCCGGATACCTGTCGGGGGCCACGCCGTACTTCGCCTCGACGGCCGCCGGGTCGAACCGGTTGAGCACGGAGACGCCCTTGACCGGGTAGAGCACCGTGACCTTGTCGTTGACCAGCTGGAACGAGTCGCGGTCACCGCTGGCGATCAGCACCTCGAAGCCGTCGGCCACCGCCCTGGTGGACAGGGTCGCCAGGATGTCGTCGGCCTCGAAGCCGGGCATCTCCACATACGTCACGCCGAGGGCCGTGAGCACCTCGTGGATGAGGGAGACCTGGCCCTTGAACTCGTTCGGCGTCTCCGACCGGCCGGCCTTGTACTCCTCGTACTGCTCCGTGCGGAAGGAGCGGCGGGACACGTCGAAGGCCACCCCGACGTGGGTCGGCTTCTCGTCGCGGATCAGGTTGATCAGCATCGAGGTGAACCCGAAGACAGCGTTGGTGGGCTGCCCCGTCGTGGTCGCGAAGTTCTCCACCGGCAGCGCGAAATACGCCCGGTATGCCAGCGAGTGTCCGTCGAGGAGCAGCAGCCGTTTCACGCCCGACAGCCTAGTCGCCGCCCCCGACAAAACCCGTGCCGCCCCGCGCGCTGCGAACAACGGCGGGGCGGCACGGCGTACCAGATGATGTTTTACAGAACTTTCGACAGGAACGCCTTGGTGCGCTCGTGCTGCGGGTTGGCCAGCACCTCGCGGGGATTGCCGGCCTCGACGATGACGCCGCCGTCCATGAACACCAGCGAGTCGCCCACCTCGCGGGCGAAGCCGATCTCGTGGGTCACGACCATCATCGTCATGCCCGAGGCGGCCAGGTCCCGCATCACGTCGAGCACCTCGCCGACGAGCTCGGGGTCCAGCGCGCTGGTCGGCTCGTCGAACAGCATCACCTTGGGCTCCATGGCCAACGCCCGGGCGATCGCCACCCGCTGCTGCTGGCCGCCGGACAGCTGGCTCGGGTAGGCCCCGCCCCTGTCGCCCAGCCCGACCCGGGTGAGCAGCTCCAGGGCCCTGGTCTTGCACTCCGACCGGGACCGGCCGAGCACCTGGTAGGGGCCCTCCATGATGTTGTCCAGGGCCGTGAGGTGCGGGAACAGGTTGAACCGCTGGAAGACCATGCCGATGTCGCGGCGCTGGGCGGCGATCTCCTTCTCCCGCATCTCGTAGAGCCGGTCGCCGCGCTGCTTGTAGCCGATGAGCTGCCCGTCCACCGTGATCCGGCCCGCGTTGATCTTCTCGAGGTGGTTCACGCAGCGCAGCAGGGTGGACTTGCCCGACCCGGAGGGGCCGAGCACGCAGCACACCTCGCCGGCGGCGATCTCCAGGTCGATGCCCCGGAGCACCTCGTTCAGACCGAATTTCTTGTGTACGTCCGAGATAGTGATCATCGATTGCCTCCGAACCGCCACTTGAGCAGCCCGGTGTTCTCGCTCCGGCGCTGGCCGGCACCGAACTTCCGTTCCAGGAACGCCTGGACGATCATGAGCAGGCTGGCGATGAACAGGTAGTACAACGCGGCGGCCACGAGCATCGGGAATACGTCGAACGACGCGGTGCCCACGGCCTTGAGCTGGTAGAACAGCTCGAAGATCACCGGGGCGTACGCCAGCAGCGACGTGTCCTTGAGCATCGCGATCGTCTCGTTGCCGGTCGGCGGCACGATCACCCGCATCGCCTGGGGCAGCACGATCCGGCGGAGGATCCGGCCCTTGGGCATGCCCAGCGCCGCGGCCGCCTCGCTCTGGCCCTCGTCCACGGACTGGATGCCGGCCCGGACGATCTCGGCCATGTACGCGGCCTCCGACAGCCCCAGCGCGAGCATGCCCGCGACGAAACCGGTCAGCGCCGTCGCGGCGTCGATGCCGAACACCCGGGCCTCGAAGTCGTGGATGCCGAACAGCGCGCCGAGCTGGTGGTCGAACGGCAGACCGAACTCCAGCCGCTTCCACAGGATGCCCAGGTTGGCGAACAGCACGATCAGCACGACCCGGGGCACGGCCCGGAACACCCAGGTGAACAGCCACGCGGTGCCGGACAGCACGGGGTTGTCCGACAGCCGCATCACGGCGACGACCACGCCGAGGACGACGCCGATCGTCATCGCGATCAGGGTGCCGGCGATCGTGCCCCGCAGCAGGCCGTCGATGACCGGAGGCCGGAACGCGTTGTCGACCATGAACGCCCAGTGGAAGTGGGAGTTGGTGACCAGCATGTGCACGAACATCGCCGCGAGCACCGCGAGGGCGGCGACAGCGACCCAGCGCCAGGGGTGCCGGACGGGCACGACCTTCATCGGCCGTACCTCGTCCGGGCTCTTCCACTCGCTCACGACGGGTTGATCTCCGGGGCGCCCGGGAGCTTGCCGTCCTGCACGTTCCACTTCTTCAGGATCGTGTCGTAGGTGCCGTCGGCGATCAGCGCCTTGAGGGCGTCGCGCAGCGACTCGGCGAACGGCGTCTGGTCCTTGGCGACCACGTAGCCGTAGGGGGCCGAGTCGTAGATCTTGCCGAGCAGCTCGAGCTTGCCGCCGGTCTTGGCGACGGCGTCCACGCACACCGGGGAGTCGGCGAGCATCGCGTCGTCCTTGCCGGAGGCGACGGACGCGGTGGCGTCGGCCTGGGCCTGGTAGGGCGAGATCGTGATCGCCGGCTTGCCTGCGGCCTTGCACGCCGCCTGCTTCGCGGCCAGGTCCACGGTCTCCTGCACGGTGCCGGTCTGCACGGCGACCTTCTTGCCGCACGCGTCGTCCGGGGACACCTTCGACGGGTTGCCCTTCGCGGTGATCCACTGCGTGCCGGCGCTGAAGTAGCTGACCATCAGCGTGTTCTTCTTGCGCTCGTCGTTGATGGTGAACGAGGACACGCCGGCCTCGTACTTGCCCGACTGGATGCCCGGCAGGATGTCGTCGAACGCGCTCGTCGTCCACTCGGTCTTCAGGCCGAGCTTCGCGGCGACGGCGTCGAACAGCTCGACGTCGAAGCCGATCACGGTCTTGCCGTCGGCGTCGAGGGACTCGTTCGGCGGGTAGGTCGAGTCCACCCCGATGTGGATCTTGCCGTCGGCCTTGATCGCCGCGGGCACCTTGTCGGCGAGGGCCTTGTCGACCGCCACCTTGGAGTCGGTCTTCGGCGTCGCGTTATCCTTCGCGCCGCAGCCGGCGATCCCTGACATCAGGGCGACCGCGCCGAGTACCGCCAGAACCTTGCGCACGGGGTCTCCTCCCAGAGGTTGCGTGGCCCGGCGGGCGGGCCGGGCCACGTCTAGCACTCGCTCAGGCCACACCCAGGTAGGCCTCTTGCACGGACGGGTCGACGAGCAGCTCGGCACCGGTGCCGGACTTAACGATCCGTCCAGTTTCCAATACGTACGCACGGTGTGCACGTGAAAGCGCCTGTTGCGCGTTCTGTTCCACCAGCAGGATCGTGGTGCCCTGCTGGTTGATCTCCGTGATGATCGAGAAGATCTGCTGGATCAGGATCGGCGCCAGCCCCATCGACGGCTCGTCGAGCAGCAGCAGCCTCGGCCGGGCCATCAGTGCCCGCCCGATCGCGACCATCTGCTGCTCGCCACCGGACATCGTGCCGCCGATCTGCTTGCGCCGCTCCGCCAGCCGGGGGAACAGGCCGAACACCCGGTCCAGGTCGGAACGGATCCCGGCCTTGTCCTTACGGGTGTAGCACCCCATCTCCAGGTTCTCGAGCACCGTCATGCCGGGGAACACCCCGCGGCCCTCCGGCGACTGGCTGATCCCGCGGATCACCCGGCGGTCGGCCCGCTCCTTGGTGATGTCCTTGCCGTTGAACTTGATCGTGCCCTGCGACACCGGACGCAGCCCGGAGATGGCCCGCATCGTGGTGGACTTGCCGGCGCCGTTCGCACCGATCAGGGCCACGATCTCGCCCTCGCCCACCTCGACGCTGATGCCGTGCAGGGCCTGGATCCGGCCGTAGTGCAGCGACATGTTCTCGATCTCAAGCAGCATCTTCAGGCACCCCCAGGTACGCGGCGACGACCTTCGGGTTCGCCCGGACCTCCGCCGGACTGCCCTCGGCGATCTTCTTGCCGAACTCCAGCACGACGATCCGGTCCGTGACCCCCATGACCAGGCGCATGTCGTGCTCGATGAGCAGCACGGTCAGCCCCAGGTCACGGATCTTGCGGATCAGCTCCAGCAACCGGGCCTTCTCGGTCGGGTTGAACCCGGCCGCCGGCTCGTCCAGGCAGAGCAGCTTCGGCTCCGTGGCCAGCGCGCGGGCGATCTCCAACCGGCGCTGGTCGCCGTAGGACAGGTTCTTGGCCTGCTCGTCGGCGTGCGCCGTGATGCCGACGAACGTCAGCAGCTCCTGGGCCTTCTCCCGGCCGGCGCGCTCCTCGGCGACGTACCGGGACACGCCGAACACGTTCGCGAAGGCCCGCTTGATCGGGTTCTTCGGCAGGGTGTCCTCGGTGCCCCTGACCCGGCTGATCCGGAACAGGGCGCCGACCACGCTGGTCTTGTGCCGCACGTCGGTGCCGACCAGCACGTTCTCCAGCGCGGTCATCTCGGGGAACAGCCGGATGTTCTGGAACGTCCGGGCGATGCCCATCCGGGTGATCGCGTACCGGGGCCGGCCGCTGACCCGCCCGCCGTCGAAGGTGACCTGGCCGGACGTCGGCTTGTAGACGCCGGTCATCACGTTGAAGCAGGTCGTCTTGCCGGCGCCGTTCGGCCCGATCAGGCCCAGGATCTCGCCCTTGCGGACGTCGAAGCTGACCCCGTCGAGGGCCACCAGGCCACCGAACTTGAGCGTGACGTTGTCGACCTTCAGCAGGGTCTCGGCGGGTGCCCTGGTCACCACGCCGGTGCTCGCGTTCTCGCTCATGCTGACGCCTCCTCGGCCACGTGGGCCTCCACGAGCGGCGGCTGGGAGCTGCGGTAACGCTTGGGCAGCAGGCCCTTCGGCCGGAAGGTCATGATGACGATGAGTGCCAGACCGAAGGTCAGCAGCCGGTACTCACCGGTGTTGAGCTCGATCCCGAAGAAGTCGATCCCGCGCAGGCGCTCCGGCAGGTACCACACCAGGATCGCGCCGACTGTGACACCGGCAAGGTTGCCCGCGCCGCCGACGACGACCATCGCCACGAACAGGATCGAGGTGATCAGGTCGAAGCTGTTGGAGCCCATGAACTGCTGCTTGCCGGCGTAGAGCGCGCCGGCCAGGCCTCCGAGGGCCGCGCCGAACGCGAAGGCCCACAGCTTGAACTTGAACGCCTGCACGCCCATGATCTCGGCGGCGTCCTCGTCCTCGCGGATCGCGACCCACGCCCGGCCGACCCGGCTGCGCTCCAGGCGGCGCGAGGCGAACATGCACACGATGACGCAGACGAGCGCGAGCCAGTACCAGGCGAGACTGGTGGCGGAGCCGAACATCGGCAACCCGACCCAGTTCTCGTCGATGAAGCCCGGCAGCAGGTTCGGCCAGGTGCCGCCCGGGTGCGCGATGTCGCTGATGCCGCGCTGGCCGTTGGTCAGGCCGTTGGCGTTCTGCGCGACGAGGCGGACGATCTCACCGAAGCCGAGGGTCACGATGGCCAGGTAGTCGCCCCGGACCCGGAGCGTGGGCCAGCCGAGAAGCACCCCGGACAACATCGTGACGGCCACGGCCAGCGGGACGCACAGCAGCCAGCCGTACGGGGTGTGCATGAAGGTGGCGAGCTTGGAGCCGTGCAGCGGGGAGTCGGGGGAACCGAACAGGGCCACCGTGTACGCGCCGACGGCGAAGAAACCGATGTAGCCCAGGTCCAGCAGGCCGGCGAGGCCGATGACGACGTTGAGGCCGACGGCGACGACGACGTACATGGCGACCAGGAAGAGGACGGTGGTGAAGTCGGTCTTCGTGGTCCGGATGATCTCGTCGACGCCCGGGATGTAGATCCGGGGCAGCGCGAACAGGAGCAGCACGAACGCGCACCCCACCGCGACCCGCCACGCCTTGGGGACGGCGCGCCAGCGGTCGCCCATCCCGGCGAGGATGCTCAGCCGACGGTCGTCGGCCTTCTGCAGTTTGCCGATCATGCTCGAGCCCTCCCCAGCGACTCGCCCAGCAGACCCGTCGGGCGGAACATCAGAATGAGCACCAGACACGCGAACGGGACGACGTTCATCCACTCGGAGCCGAAGACGCCGGCGCCCCAGTTCTCGACGAGGCCGAGCAGCAGGCCGCCCAGCAGGGCGCCGCGCAGGTTGCCGATCCCGCCGAGCACGGCGGCGGCGAAGGCCTTGACGCCGAGGATGAAGCCGACGTCGTACTGGGTGGAGCCGACCTTGACGATGTGCAGCAGGGCCGCGCCGCCGGCCATCAGGCCGCCGATCATGAAGATCAGCATGATGACGCGGTCGCGGTTGACGCCCATCAGGGCCGCGGCGTCCGGGTTCTGGGCCACGGCGCGCACGCCCCGGCCGAGCCGGGTGCGGTTGATGAACTGCTCCAGGCCGAACATCATCACGATCGCGGAGACGATGATGATGATCTGCACGTTGTCGACGGTCGCCCCGAAGAACGAGAAGACCTCTTTCGGCTGTACGAGCGTGATCGCGCCCTTGAGCTTGCGCTCGGTCAGCAGACCCATGGTCTCGAGCAGCACCACCGAGGCGCCGATCGCCGTGATCAGGAAGACCAGGGACGGCGGGTTCTTGCGGCGCAGCGGCCGGTACGCGACCCGCTCGACGAGCAGCGCGGTGCCTGCCGAGGTGAGCGACGCGGCCACCAGGCCGAGCACGAGGAGTGCGATCACCATGCCGGTGCCGGGACGGCCGGCGTTCAGGTCGTAGCCGACCAGGTTCCAGACGGTGATCACGGCGAACGTCCCGGTCATGAAGACCTCGGAGTGCGCGAAGTTGATGAGGCGGAGCACGCCGTAGACGAGCGTGTAGCCGAGCGCGACGAGCGCGTAGATGGCGCCCTGTGTCAGCCCCCCGACCGACAGGCTCCAGAAATTATCCAACCAGTACTGAAAATGCACAGCAGACCCCCACTGGCCCTTGTCTTATGGACTGGCCGGGGGCACCAACGCCCCCGGCCAGATCCGTCTTGTCGAACGTCAGAGCTACGGCTTCGGGATCTCCTGCAGAGCGACGATCTTGCCGCCCTCGACCTTGTAGGCCCACACGGCGACGGCCGAGAGGTCGATCTCGCCCTTGTCGGTGAACTTGAAGGTCGTGGTGACGCCCTTGCCGTTGTAGGCGTCGACGAAGGCCTCGACCTTCGGGCGGGTGATGTTGCCGGCCTTGACGGCGGCGACGAGGATGTTCGCGGCGTCGTACGCCTCGGCGCTGTAGGTGCCCGGGTCGTTGCCGGTCGCCTTCTTGTAGTCAGCGGCGAACGTGCCACCGGCCTTGTCCGGCGGGACGCACGGGCAGGTCAGGATCGCGCCCTCGGCCGCGTCCTTGCCAGCACCCTCGATGAACTTGTCGTCCTTGACGCCGTCACCGGCGACGAAGGTGGCCTTGACGCCCTGGCCGCGAAGCTGCTTCACGAACGGGGCGGCCTCGGCGTAGTAACCGCCGTAGTAGACCGCGTCGGCGCCCGAGGACTTGATCTGGGTGATCAGGGCGGAGAAGTCGGTCTGGCCCTTGCTGGTCGTACCGGTCGCGACCGGGGTGACCGTCTTCTTGACCTCGTCGGCCAGGCCCTTGCCGTACTCGGAGGTGTCGTCGATGACGAACACCTTGGTCGCCTTGACGACGTCCTTGATGTAGCGGCCGGCGGCCGGGCCCTGCGCCGCGTCGTTGCCGAGGGCGCGGTGGAAGGTCTTCCACCCCTTGTCGGCCAGCGTCGGGTTGGTCGCCGACGGGGTGATGATCGTGACGCCGTTGTCGGAGAGCTTGCCGTTGGCGGCCTTCGACTCGCCGGAGAACGCCGGGCCGACGACGCCGATGATCTTGGCGTCCTGCACGATGGCGTCCGCGAGACCCGGGGCCTGCTTCTCGTCACCCTGGGAGTCGTTGTTCACGAGCTCGATCTTGCAGTTGTCCGCCGACTTGCTGGCGTTGTACTGGTCGATCGCCAGCTTCGCGCCGTCCTTGATGTTGATGCCCAGCGCCGCGTTCGGACCGGTCAGAGCGCCGAAGAAGGCGATCTTGACACTGCAGTCCTTACCAGTGGCGCTGTTGGAGTCGCTGCCACTCTTCACACAGCCGGCGCTGGCGCCCAGGGCGAGCGCCAGTACCGCTGCGCCGCCGAACGCCCGTACAAATGTCTGCCTCAAGGCTCCGAGCCCTCCTCCGTCGTTGGCCGGGGTGGTCCCACGCAATGTGAACGGGGACACACACCAGTCCGTGCGGGCGGAAAGCTACTCCGAATTCGGGGCCGAGGGAAACACCTTGCAGCGAGGCACACCCAAAACGTTACGTTTTCTTTTGCTGATCTTCGGAACCGAGGTTGTCTGAACCCGTCTGATCAGCGATTATGCGGTCCGCGACCTGCCGCATGGACATCCTGTGGTCCATCGCGGCGCTCTGGATCCAGCGGAAAGCCTGGGGTTCGGTCATGTTGAACTGTGCCATCAACAGCCCCTTTGCCCGTTCCACGACCTTGCGGGTCTCCAGCCGGTCCGTCAGGCTCGCGACCTCGGACTCCAGGGCGTGCAACTCCGCGAACCGGGACAGCGCGATCTCCACGGCCGGCACCAGGTCACTCTTCTGGAACGGCTTCACCAGGTACGCCATCGCGCCGGCCGCCCGGGCCCGCTCCACCAGGTCCCGCTGGCTGAACGCCGTCAGGATCACCACCGGGGCGATCCGCGCGCCGGCGATCTTCTCCGCCGCGGCGATCCCGTCCATGATCGGCATCTTGATGTCCATGATCACGAGATCCGGGCGCAGTTCCTCGGCGAGCCGGACAGCCGTCTCCCCGTCGCCGGCCTCACCGACGACGTCATAACCCTCCTCCGTGAGCATCTCTGCGAGGTCGAGCCGGATCAGGGCCTCGTCCTCGGCGATCAGCACCCGGCTGGCCTGGGCTTCGCTACTCACGGTCGGGTACCTCCTGGCGGGTCACTACTGTCGGCATCAGCGTAGTGGGTATGCTGGTGCCGCCTTGCGCCCCTGTAGACCAATCGGCAGAGTCACGGTGCTCAAACCACCGCCAGTGTGGGTTCGAATCCCACCGGGGGCACTCTCACGACCACGCACCGCCGGTCCGTGACTGATGGAGAATCCGTCGTCACGGACCGTTCTCATTGTGCGCCCCGGTCGGCCAGTGTTCGGAGGTTGTACGCCGCCCCGACGGCCTCCGCCCCGCCGATACCCCGTGGCTACGGTGAGAAGGTGTCCCAGCGACGCCGGATCCTGCTGCTGCTGGCGGCCGCCGTGGCGCTGGTGCTCGTCGGCGCTGGCCTGGCAGCCTGGTCCTACGCCCGGTCCCTGGAATCGCGGGTCCCCCGCACCGACGCGTTCGCCGGCCTGCACGAGGAGCGGCCGCAGCGGGTGGTGCCCGGCGCGCTGAACGTGCTGCTGCTCGGCACCGACTCGCGCAACCCGGAGGACATGCTCGACGGGTCGCGCAGCGACACCCTGATCCTGGTGCACGTGCCGGCGAGCCACGACGCGGCGTACCTGGTCTCCATCCCCCGGGACACCTGGGTCCACGTGCCCGCGAACCCGAACGGCGGCACCGGCGACGCCGACGCGAAGATCAACGCGGCGCTGGCCTGGGGTGGGCTGCCGCTCGCGATCCGCACCGTCGAGGAGTTCACCGGAGTCCGGATCGACCACGTCGCGATGATCGACTTCGGCGGGCTGGTCGCGGTGACCGACGCGCTGGGCGGGGTGGACATGGTGGTCGAGCAGGACACCACCTCCACCTTCGAGGGCCACCGGTTCTGGCCCCGGGGCACGGACCACTTCGACGGCGCGTCGGCCCTGGAGTACATCCGGCAGCGCAAGCAGTTCGCCGACGGGGACTTCACCCGGATCCGGCACCAGCAGGGGTACCTCATCGCGATGCTCGCCAAGGCCGCCAACATCGGGATGCTGACCAACCCGTTCGCGCTCCGGACGTTCCTGGAGACCGCCGCGCGGGCCGTGGTGGTGGACACCGGTTTCGCGCTGGTCGACACCGCGATCGAGCTACGGGACCTGCGCGCGGGGCAGTTCACCTGCCTGACCAGTCCGAGCGCCGGTACCGGCTCGGTCGGCGACCAGAGCGTGGTGTGGTCCGACCCGGCCCAGGCCCGGCCGCTGTACGCGGCGGTGGCCGCCGATGACGTCCCCGGCTGGCTGAGCACCCACCCGACCCGCGACTGCGGCCAGCCACCAGGCTGAGAACACCGTTTTGGGCCGTTCCCCCGTGCCGGGCCCCGTACCGGACGCACTCTGGAGGGAGACATCCCGCCCGCATCGGAGGTCGACCATGTCCCCGTCGAAGCAATGGTCCGTCGACATCCTGATCGAGGAGAGCGACGGGCGTACCCGCGCCGAGGCCCGGCTGACCGCTGGTGACGTCTTCGGCATGAAAGGCGTCGGCTGGGCGCAACTGAACCCCGCCGACGACGACGTCCCCGAGATCGGCGACGAACTCGCCGTCGCCCGGGCGATGTCGGACCTCGGACACCGGCTGCTGATCGAGGCCGCCTCCGAGATGGAGGACCCCGGCGAGAACCGGATCCGGATCGTGCGCTGACCCGAAACCCCGATTTTCCGGGTACCGGTCGGCACAGGCCGCCCTGTCCGGCCCGGGCGGGCGCAGTCCGGCCGGGGCGCAGGTGGCTTGGTCGCGGCTGGTCGTCCTCCCGACCCGGTGGGTCGGGCCGGGAGGATCAGGGCGGTCAGTCGGCCAGTCGGCGACGGCGCAGGGCGAGGAGCAGGCCCACGCCGGCCAGCACCAGGCTCACGGCCACCCCGAGCAGGAGTTGCACCCGGCCACCGGTCACGACCAGGCCGCCGCCGTCCGGCGTCGGAGTGGTCGGCACCACCACGGGGGTGCCGCTCGTGGGCTCACCCGACCACGACGGCACCGGGCCGGGGCTCGGGCTGTCACTCGGACTCGGACTAGGGCTCGGACTCGGGCTAGGACTCGGACTGGGGCTCGGACTCGGACTCGGGCTAGGACTCGGGCTAGGACTCGGGCTAGGACTCGGGCTAGGACTCGGACTGGGGCTCGGACTCGGGCTCGGACTCGGGCTCGGACTCGGACTCGGACTCGGACTCGGACTCGGGCTCGGACTGGGACTGCGGCTCGGGCTAGGGCTAGGGCTAGGGCTGGCGGTAGGAGTCGGCGTCGCCGTGCGGCTCGGCGTCGGTCTCGGCTGGGTGCACCGGGGCAGATCCCCGTCGAACGGATAGGAGTGCAGTTCCTGCCCGCCTCCCCCGGTCGCCAACGACGCGTGCGTCAACCCACCCGTGGTGAAGAACCGCCCGTTCATGCCGGGCATCCGCACGGTCGTCATGCTCGCGGGGTTCCCGACGAGCACGCTCCCCTGGTACTGGCCTGAGCCGTCGAACGCGATCGTGTCCGCCGACGGCACGTTCCACAGCAACTTCCGGCGGAACGGCGTCCAGTTCGCCTCCGCCCCGCTCGTGGTCCGCACGACCAGGGTGCCGGTCTTGACGACGTTGATCAGGATCGTGGCGCCGGCCGGCATGTTGGCGAACACCATGTCCACGGCGCCGGTGCCGTTGGCCGCGACGATGTCGGCGTCGACGTTGATCACCTGCAACATCGCGCTGCCGTCGCCGGTGAAGGTGGCCGTCGAGAACGCGACCTTGAAAGTGCCCGTCGGCGCGACCCGGTTGGCGTCCGCGTAGCACTTCGAGGCGGCCTCGAGGTCGGCGCGCAGGTGGGCGTACCCGTCGACGGCCTTGTCGTCCCGGACCGAGGTGTCGGTGACCGTGCCGGTCATGGACAGGGAGCCGGCGTACTTCACCACGCCGCCGTCAGCCGCGAGGTGCTGGCCGGTCGCGACGGTCACGTCCCCGCCGACGGTGAGGTAGTCGCTGCCGACCGGCGGCGGGATCCGGGAGCCGGAGCCGACCACGCCGACGTTGTAGATGGAGGAGCCGCTGGACTTGTTCATGTCGAAGTTGCCGAGGACCACGATCCGGCCCTCCGACTCGGCGACCGCCTCCCGGACCAGGTAGTCGGTGCCGACGAAGGTGTTGATCCCGTTGTCGTACCCGGTGGGCGCGTTGCTGTTGGGGTCCGGCCAGACCGCCGGGCAGCTGCCCGGGACGCACGGCCCGAGCCCGCCCGGCAGCGGGTCCGCGAATCCGGGCGGGCTCACGGCCAGGGAGAACGCCGTGGCGGCCAGGAGTCCGACAACAATGGCTACCGCACCGTGCCTTGTGTTCCTGTCCGCCACGACGCCCCCCGAGGCCGATGGGTCCAAGCGTCGTCAGAGTATCTATTTACTCCTATTGAGCAATTGCGACACGCGCGCTGATTCCGGCCCGCAGAATGAGCAGGAGCTGGGCGGTCATGTCGGACCGGTTGGCCTCGAACACCGGGTCGGTGAGCTCGGTGGTGTTGCCCGCGCCGAAGTCCAGGACCGGGGTGTGCACGTGCCCGCCGGCGACCGGCGCGCCGAGTTCGACCCGCAGCCGGGTGGCCCGGTAGGCGATCTCGTTGGACAGGTAGCCGCCACCGCCGCCGTTCACGGCCACCGAGCCCGGGGTCGGGCCGTCGGGGCGGAACACCGGGCCGGTGCCGCCGGCCGGGATCTCCGTCACCGAGTGGTTGACGAGCACCGGGAACCGGCCGGTCGCGGTGCGCATCGCGTCCACGGGCAGCGAGGTGGGCACGAACTCCGCGCCCGGGCCGACGCCGGGGAAGGTCAGCGGCGCGGTGACACTGCCGCCGCCCCAGACGTTGTCGTTGTCCCCGATCGAGGACACCGAACGCCGCCGGCCGTTGTTGACCTCCAGGTCGAACTGGCCGGGCCGGCCCTGGCTGACCGTGACGACCAGGTCGGCGCGCTGCGGGCCCGGCGCGAGGTGCGCACGGAAGGCGTCCTCGACCATGCCGTGGTCGAAGTCGGCGTAGCGGACCGGGAACATCGCGGTCTGGATCTGGACCGGCTCGCCGTCCACGGTGATCCACTTCCCGTCGAGGGCGAGCGCGTTCACGCCGGACGGGTTGCTGCGCCGGATCTCGGTGTCCAGAAGGAAGGGGTCGAAGCCGGAGACGAACAGTTTCCGGGTACCGGGCGCGAAGGCCGAGCTGGTGATGCCCCGGGAGGCGCGCTCGAGCCGGCCCTCCAGGTCGGGGTGCGAGACCGTGAACCGGGGCGTCCACTGGCGCAGGGCGCGGGTGAGGGTGAGGCGGGCCCAGTACAACGGACGGTCGTCGCCGCCCCGGGCGACGGCGGTCTCCCACAGCAGCCGGCCCGCGACGTCGACGGCGAGTTCGGCGGCGCGCCGGTTCGGCACGTGGCACAGGGAGGTCTCGAAGGTCGCGACCAGGCCGTCGAGGCCGCCGGACCTGATCAGCCGGGCGGGCACCGGGGTGGGGTCGGCGCCGATGGTCCTGGTGAGCCGGGTCTCCTCCACGGTCAGGGGAACGGAGGCGTCCCGGCAGCTCGGGGCGGCCGTCGCGGGGGCCGCTACTGACAGGAATCCGCCAACAAGCGCGAGAACCGCGACGCTGCGGGCAAAGGGTGAGGTCATGCGCCGATCCTCAGTGATACATCCCAATGGGTCAATACGGTGAGCGGAGTCTCCTGGCGTTTACCGGCGCGACGTCCGTCGATCACGCGAAGTACGATCCGCTGATGCTGAATTCGGGGATCGTAAGGGATTTTCGGCGAGTCCTTCGTCCGGAAGAATGCCTTTTCCTGTTTTTTGGTGTGGTGCTGGTCGTCCTCATGGTCTACACCGGCGAGGGCTACTCCACACTCCTGCGCCTGGTCAGTGACATCCGGTTCCCCGCGATCGTCGCCGGCATGTGCGCCGTGGTCTACGCCCGCGCCTTCTGGCGGGCCCGGCTCGACACCGTCGGTTACCGCGCCCGGGCCAACGCCGGCTGGCGCACCCTCGGCCGCACGCTCCGCGAGTTCAGCCCGCTGTTCGCGTGCATGGCGATCTACGAGGCGCTGCACGACCTGACCCCGGTGCTGCGGCCCGACATCGTCGACCGGCACCTGGTCGCGATCGACCACGCGGTGTTCGGCACCGACGTCGGCCGGTGGCTCAACGACCACCTCGGCTCGCCGACCTTCACCTCGATCATGACCTACTGCTACGTGAGCTACGCGTTCGCGCCGCCGGTCTACGCCGGGCTGCAGTACTTCCGGGGGAAGATGGACGCCTTCCGCGACTTCTCGCTGGCGATCGCGATCACCGCCTTCATCGGGTACTGCGGCTACCTGCTCGTCCCCGCCGTCGGCCCGTACATCTTCCAGGCGCAGCTCTACCCCGACCCGCTGACCGACTGGGGCCACGGCGGCCTGCTGGACACCCTGAACAAGATGAAGGGCAGCGCGCGCGACGCGTTCCCCAGCCTGCACACCGCGATGACCACCGTGGTCCTCGGGCTGATGTGGCGGGACGCGCGCCGGTTGTTCTGGACGTACCTCCCGGTCGCGCTCGGCCTGTACCTGTCGACGATGTACCTGCGGGTGCACTACGCCGTGGACGTGGCGGCCGGGTTCGCGACGGCGGCGCTGGCCCTGTTCCTCACGAACCGGATCAACAGGTGGTGGCACGACCGGCGGCCGGTGGCGGTCCCCGCGCAGCGCACGACGCCGGAGCGCGAGACGGCATCCGCCTGATTGCACTGTTTTAGCCTGTTTCCCATAACAAACGATTAACCCATGTGAATAACTGTGTCTTGTCCTAGTGCGGCGTTCAGGGCCATTCTGGCCGCCAACCGGACTGTCGACCCTCCCGGTCGCCGCGCCGGACCCCTCGGGCAAAGGATCACAGATGAGACGCACAGTCATGGGGGCGACGCTGCTCCTGGCGGCGGGGCTCCTCGGCAGTCTGGGGGCCGCGTCGCCGGCCGCCGCGGCGGACTGCACCAGCCAGGTGGTCGCCAACGGGGGCTTCGAGTCCGGCACGACCCCGTGGACCGCCACCTCCGGCGTGGTCTCCGCCGCGACCACCGCGGAACCGGCGCACGGCGGCACCCAGATCGCCTGGCTGGACGGATACGGCAGCACCCACACCGACACCCTCAGCCAGTCGCTGACGCTGCCGGCCGGCTGCACCGCCGCCACGCTGACGTACTGGCTGCACATCGACACCAAGGAGACCGGCTCCACGGTGTACGACAAGCTGACCGCCCAGGTCGGATCCACGACCGTGGCCAGCTACTCCAACGTCAACGCCGCGACCGGCTACGTCCAGCGGACCGTCAACATGACGTCCTACATCGGCCAGACCGTGACCCTGAAGTTCACCGGCACCGAGGACTCCAGCCTCGCCACCAACTTCGTGATCGACGACGTCTCGCTGACCCTGACCGGGGGCGGCGGCGGGCAGAGCCCGACCGTGACCAACCCGGGAAACCAGAGCTCCACGGTCAACCAGGCCGCCTCGCTCCAGATCCAGGCCACCGACCCGCAGGGTGACGCCCTGACCTACTCGGCGACCGGGCTGCCGGCCGGGCTGGGCATCAACGCGTCCACCGGCCTGATCTCCGGCACCCCGACCGCGACCGGCTCCTCGTCGGTGACCGTCACGGCCAAGGACCCGGGCAACAACTCCGGCACGGCCACCTTCACCTGGACCGTGAACGGCGCGTCCAACGACCCGACCCGGACCCCGGCCAGCCCCGTCTACACGGTCAGCCTGACCAGCAACTCCGACGGTCACTCGTGGACCGGCCACGTGAGCACCGGCTTCACCAACGCCTCGCCGACCGCGCTGCCCGAGGTGTACCTGCGCCTGTGGGACAACTGGCACGGCTCGTGCCCGACCACGCCGATCACGGTCACCAACGTCACCGGCGGCACGCCCTCGGCCCTGTCGGTGAACTGCACCGCCCTGAAGATCACGCTGCCCACGCCGCTGGCCCAGGGCCAGAGCGGCACCATCGGGTACGACCTGAGGATCGACGTGCCGAGCGGGGCCGACCGGTTCGGCTACGACGGCGCGTACAACATGATCGGCAACGCCGTGCCGGTGCTCGCGGTGCGCGACGCGGCCGGATGGCACCTGGACCCGTACACCAACAACGGCGAGTCCTTCTACAGCCTGATCAGCGACTGGGACGTCACCCTGGTCCACCCGACCTCGCTGCTCACCCCGGCGACCGGCTCCTCGACGGAGACCACCAGCGGCTCGAACACCACCACCCACGCCACGGCCACCAAGGTCCGCGACTTCGCGTGGGCGGCCGGCCCGTTCAGCAAGCTGACCGGCACCTCGGGCAACGGGGTCATCGTCAACACCTACGGGGTCAGCGGCATCTCCAGCGCCGACCTCAACTCCATGCACAGCCTGGCCAAGTCGGCCGTCGACGCGCACTCGGCCCGGTTCGGGAACTACCCGTACGCCGAGCTCGACGCCGTGATCGACAACAACTTCTGGTTCGGGGGGATGGAGTACCCGGGCTTCGTGCTCGACCTGGTCAGCAGCACCGCGCTGCCGCACGAGATCGCGCACCAGTGGTTCTACGGGATCGTCGGCGACGACCAGTACGCCACCCCGTGGCTCGACGAGGGCTTCACGGACTACGCCACCGACCTGTACCGGGGCATCGACGGCTCCGGCTGCTCGATCAGCTGGGCCTCGTCGGCGGAGAAGCTCACCAACAACATGGGCTACTGGGACGCGCACTCCTCGCGCTACTCCACGGTCGTCTACGGCTACGGCAAGTGCACGCTGCACGACCTGCGCCGCCTGATCGGCACCACGGCCATGACGACGCTGCTGCACGACTACGCGGCGTCGCACTGGTACGGCGTGTCCACGGTCGCGGACTTCAAGGTCGCGGCCCAGGCGGCGGCCGGCTCCACGGATCTGACGTCCTTCTGGGCGAACCACCGCGTGGAGGGTTAGACCATCCCGGGGTCCTCATTCCAGGACCCGGCCAGGCCCCGTTCCCCCCTCAGAACGGGGCCTGGCCCCTGTCGTAGGCCCGGGACACCCCGGGCTCCGGCCGTCGCGCGGCGGGTCGGTGGTCGCCGTAACCGTCAGATCTGCGGTTTTCTAGGACCAGGCGGCCGGGTCGGCGGCCAGGGACGTGATCCGCTCCGGGAGCTTGCCGGTGGCCACGTCCGCGACCGTGACCTCCTCCAGGATCTGCCGTTCGGCGGCCCGCAGCGCGATCCAGACCTCCTGCAACGCGCGCGCGGTGCCCGTGTAGCCCAGGTCCTCCGGCCGGTGGCCGCGGACGTTGGACAGCGGGCCGTCGATCACCCGGATCACCTCGGCGAGGTGGATGTCGCCGGCCGGGCGGGCCAGCCAGTAGCCGCCCTCGGGGCCGCGTTGGGCGTTGACGATCCCGCCCCGGCGCAGCTGAACCAGGATGCTTTCGAGGAACTTGGGCGGAATGTCCTGGGCGCGGGCGAGCTTTTCCGCCGTCACCAACTTCTCGCCGGACGCGGCGAGCTCGGCGCAGGCGCGCAGGGCGTAGTCAACCCGGGCGGAGAGTCTCATGATCGGAGGGTACGGCCTTCCTCAGCCGACCCGCCGGAGGAGTCCCTCTTGTACGGCGCTGGCCACATGCCGGCCGTCCGGCGAGAACATCCTGCCGTTGGCCAGTCCGCGCCCCCCGGAGGCCGACGGGCTCCAGCAGTCGTACAGGAACCACTCGTCCGCCCGGAACGACCGGTGGAACCACAGCGCGTGGTCCAGGCTCGCGCCGATCACGCCGCCCGGGCCCCACGTCTCGCCGTGCGTGGACAGCACGGCGTCCAGCAGGGTCAGGTCCGAGGCGTAGGTCAGCAGGCAGGCGTGCAGCAGCGGGTCGTCGGGCAGCGTGCCGTCGAACCGCATCCAGACCCGCTGCCGGGGCTCGGTGGTCCGCTCCCCGCTGCGGGTCCAGCCGGACTCCCCGACGTAGCGCACGTCCAGTGGCCGGGGCACGCCGGCCCAGATCTGGGCCCTTTCCGGGTACTTCTCCAGCTGCTCCAGCATCGTCGGCAGCTCGTCCGGCCCGGGGACCTGGTCGATCGGGGAGTCGCTCTGGTGGTCCATCGGGTTCGCGCCGCCGTCGTCCTGCTGGAACGACGCCGACATGAAGAAGATGGGCTTGCCGTGCTGGATGGCCGTCACCCGGCGTACGGAGAAGGAGCGGCCGTCGCGGATGTTCTCCACCGAGTACACGATCGGGATGGTCGTGTCGCCCGGCCGGACGAAGTAGCCGTGCAGGGAGTGCACCCTGCGGTCCGGCTCCATCGTGCGGCCGGCGGCGACCAGGGCCTGGCCGGCGACCTGGCCGCCGTACACCCGCTGGGGCCCCACCGGGGGGCTGATGCCCCGGAAGATGTTGACCTCGACCTTCTCCAGGTCGAGGACCTCCAGCAGGGCGTCGAGCGCCTCTTGACCGACCATCGCCACAGCGTCATCCCACTTCGTTCGATGCCGCTACGGCGGCGGATTCCCTAACGATTCTCCGTCAGGTCGCCCAGCCGGTGCAGGCGGATGGTGTTGGTCGATCCCGGGGTGCCGGGGGGCGAGCCGGCCACGATGATCACCGAGTCGCCGAGCGTGGCCACCCCGAGGCCAAGCAGCGCCGAGTCGACCTGGCGGAACATCTCGTCGGTGTGCTGCACGAACGGCACCAGGAACGTCTCCACGCCCCAGGACAGCGCCAGCTGGCAGCGCACCGAGGGCTCGGGGGTGAACGCGAGCAGCGGTAGCTCGCAGTGCAGCCGGGCGAGCCGGCGCACCGTGTCGCCCGTCTGGCTGAACGCGACGAGCGCCTGGGCGTCGACGGCCTCGGCGATCTGGAACGCCGCCGCCGTGATCGCGCCTCCCGGGGTCTTCGGGGCGTGCCGCAGCTTCGGGGCCTTGAGCTCGCCGGACTCGGTGGTCTCAATGATCCGGGCCATCGTGGAGACCGTCAGGATCGGGTACTTGCCGACCGAGGTCTCCCCCGACAACATCACGGCGTCCGCCCCGTCGAGCACGGCGTTGGCCACGTCGGAGGCCTCCGCGCGGGTCGGCCGGGAGTTCTCGATCATGGAGTCGAGCATCTGGGTCGCCACGATGACCGGCTTGGCGTCCTCGCGGCACATCTGCACGGCGCGCTTCTGGACCAGCGGCACCTGCTCCAGCGGCAGCTCGACGCCGAGGTCGCCCCGGGCCACCATGATGCCGTCGAACGCGTCCACGATCGCGTCGAGGCGCTCCACGGCCTCCGGCTTCTCGATCTTGGCCAGCACGGGCACCCGGCCGCCGGCCTCGTCCATGATCTCGTGCACGAGCTTGATGTCGTCGGGCGAGCGGACGAACGACAGCGCGACCATGTCGACCTTGAGGCCGAGGGCGAACCGCAGGTCGGCCGCGTCCTTCTCGCTCAGCGCGGGCACCGACACCGCGACGTTGGGCAGCGAGATGCCCTTGTTGTCGGAGACCGTGCCGCCCTCGACGACCAGGGCCTCGATGTCCGTGCCGCCCTCGACGCCGAGCACCTCGAGCGCGAGCCGGCCGTCGTCGATCAGCAGCCGGTCGCCGGCCTTCACCTCGGCGGGCAGCTTCTTGTACGTGCAGCTCACCCTGTCCGCCGTGCCGAGCACGTCGTCGCTGGTGATCACGATCCGGTCGCCGTTGCGCCACTCGACGGGGCCGTTGGCGAACTTGCCGAGCCGGATCTTCGGGCCCTGCAGGTCGGCGAGCACCCCGACCGCGCGCCCGGTGGCGTCGGCGGCCTCGCGGACCAGGTGGTACACCCGTTCGTGGTCGGCGTGGGTACCGTGGCTGAAGTTGAGTCGGGCGACATCCATTCCGGCCTCGACGAGGTCGCGGATACGCTCCGGGGTGGCGGTAGCAGGGCCGAGTGTGCAGACGATTTTCGCGCGACGAGTCACGTGTTCGAGCCTAGTCGCGGCGTATGCCCAGCGTGACGCCGGTCTCCCTCGTCCCACCATAAGAACCATGACTTCTGTCAACATTCCTCGCGGAAACCATCAATTCAGGCTGGCGGATCACGCGGCCCGACCATGAGCGGTTTTCGGATCCGGCCCTCGCGGGGGACGCCCAGACGGCATGCTCAGGGGACGGGGAGGAACAGCCGAGGAGGGACCATGAGCAGCGCGCGGGACATCATGCACGCCGGGGTGGAATGCGTACCGGAGATGGAGACCCTGGACCGGGCGGCCCAGATGATGCGGGACCGCAACGTCGGCTCGCTGCCCATCTGCGGGTCCGACAACAGGTTGAAGGGCATCATCACCGACCGCGACATCGTGGTGAAGTGCGTGGCGCACGGGCTGGACCCGTCGAAGGTCACGGCGGCGGAGATGGCCCAGGGCCGGATCTTCTGGGTGGAGGCCGACGCCGACGAGGACGAGGTCATCAAGATGATGCAGGACCACAAGATCCGCCGGTTGCCCGTGATGGACGACAAGCGGCTGGTCGGCATGATCAGCGAGGCGGACCTGGCGACGCACATCTCGGAGGAGAAGCTCGCCCGGTACTGCAACGCGGTGTACTCGGCGCCGCCGAGCATGTGAGCACGGGGCCCGGCCCCTGGTGGCGGCACCTTGCAGAAAGGTGTCGCTACCAGGCCGGAAACCCGTCCGGACAGCCGGGCCGAAGCCGGCCGAGCCGGGCCGAAGCCCGCCCGGGGCCGGCCGGAGCCTGGAGCCCGCCCGGAGCCGGAACCTACACCGTCAGTGCCGCCGACGTCGGGCGCACCGGAGCCGGCAACGCGCCGGTCCCGCCCAGGTAGGAGTGGATCGCCGAGGCCGCCGCGCGCCCCTCGGCGATCGCCCACACGATGAGCGATGCGCCCCGGTGCGCGTCCCCGGCCACGAACACGCCGTCGGTGCCCGTCTGCCAGTCGTCGCCTGCCGGGAAGCGCCCGCCCTCGGCGAGCCCCAGCGGGGAGTCGGTGCCGGCGAAGCCGATCGCGAGGAGGACCAGGTCGGCGGGCAGTACCCGCGAGGTGCCGGGCACCGGGGTGGCCACCCGGTTGACGACGGTCACCTCGTCGATCCGCACGCCGGTGACCTGACCGTCGGCGCCCTCGAACTCCGAGACCGCAACCCCGAAGGCGCGCTCGCCGCCCTCCTCGTGCGCCGCGTAGTCGCGCAGCAGCCAGGGCCACGTGGGCCACGGGTCGCGGTCGCCGTCGCGGCTGGTGGGCGGCACCGGGTACCGGTCGAGCTGGGTCACGGAGGCCGCGCCCTGCCGGTGGGCGACGCCCAGGCAGTCAGCGGCCGTGTCGCCGCCGCCGATGATGACGACGTGCTTGCCGGCCGCGTCGATGACCGGCTGTTCGCCGAACGCGATCCACCGGTTGGCCTCGACGAGGTGTTCCATGGCCTGGTGCACGCCGGCCAGGTGCCGGCCGGGGGTGTCGACCTCGCGGCCGGCGAGGGCCCCGACGGCGAGCAGGACGGCGTCGAAGGACTCCCGGAGCGCGGCCAGGTCGGTGACGTTGACACCGCACTCGAAGACCACGCCCTCAAGACGGAGCTGGTCGAGCCGGGCGTCGAGGACGGTCTTCTCCAGCTTGAAGTCCGGGATGCCGTAGCGGAGCAGGCCGCCGGGGGCGTCGTCGCGTTCGAAGACGGTCACGGCGTGCCCGGCCCGGACCAGCTGCTGCGCCGCGGCGAGCCCGGCGGGGCCGGAGCCGACGACCGCGATCCGCCGGCCGGTGGCCGGGGCGACGACACCGGGGGCCAGGGACGCCCGGTCCCCGATCGCCTGCTCGACCTGCTTGATCGTGACCGCGTCGGACGCGATGCCGAGCACGCAGGCCGCCTCGCACGGGGCGGGGCACAGCCGGCCGGTGAACTCCGGGAAGTTGTTCGTGGCGTACAGCTGCTCGGCCGCGGCGTCGTACCGGCCGGTGCGGACCAGGTCGTTCCAGTCCGGGATCCGGTTGCCGAGCGGGCAGCCGTCGTGGCAGAACGGGATGCCGCAGTCCATGCACCGCGACGCCTGGTTCTTCAGCAGCTCGTCGGACGCGGGCAGATAGACCTCGCGCCAGTCGGAGATCCGGACCGGCACCGGCCGGCGGGGAGCCGTCTGGCGGCCGTGGGTGAGGAAGCCCTTCGGATCAGGCATGGACGACCTGCCTCTCTGCAACCACGGCCAGCGCCGCCTTGTACTCCCGGGACATCACCTGGGTGAACCGCGCCGGGTCCCACTCGGACAGCAGGAGCGCCGCCGTGGTGGAGCCGGTCAGTTCGAGGTGCTGGGCGACGATGCCCTTCAGAGCCGCTGGATCCGCGACCGGCTCCAGGTCGACCAGCTCGCGGTTGACCATGACCGGGTCGAGGTCGAGCACGTACGCGACGCCGCCGGACATGCCGGCCGCGAAGTTGCGCCCGGTCCGGCCGAGGACGACGACGGTGCCGCCGGTCATGTACTCGCAGCCGTGGTCCCCCACGCCCTCCACGACGCCGAGCGCCCCGGAGTTGCGGACGGCGAACCGCTCGCCGACCTGGCCGGAGGCGTGGAAGGAGCCGGAGGTGGCGCCGTACAGGATGGTGTTGCCGGCGATGACCTGCTGGGACGCCGCGAACCGGGCGGACACGAACGGCCGGAGCACGATCCGGCCACCCGACAGGCCCTTGGCGACGTAGTCGTTGGCGTCGCCGTAGAGCCGCAGGGTGACGCCGCGCGGCAGGAACGCGCCGAGCGACTGCCCGGCGGTGCCCCGCAGGGTGATGTCGATCGTGCCGTCGGGCAGGCCCGCGCCGCCGGCGTGCCGGGTGACGGCGGAACCGAGCAGGGTGCCGACCGACCGGTCGGTGTTGTGCACGTCGAGGGTGGCGCGCAGCGGCCGGCCGGGGGTCCACCGGGACACGAGGTCCAGGTCGATCTTCGACAGGTCGTGGCTCTGGGTGGTGGTGCGCCGCCGGGCGGAGTCCACGTCCGGCATGTGCAGCACCGGAGCCAGGTCGAGGTCGCCGGAGGTCTGCCGGAGCAGCTCGACGCGACCGACGGCCTCGTCGATCGTCCGGAGCCCGAGGGCCGCGAGGTAGCCCCGCACCTCCTCGGCCAGGAACAGGAAGAAGTTCTCCACGAACTCGGGCTTTCCGGTGTACCGCTCGCGCAGCACCGGGTCCTGGGTGGCGATGCCCACCGGGCAGGTGTCGAGGTGGCAGACCCGCATCATCACGCAGCCCTGCACGATCAGCGGCGCGGTGGCGAAGCCGAACTCCTCGGCCCCGAGCAGCGCGGCCACGATCACGTCCCGGCCGGTCTTGAGCTGGCCGTCGACCTGCACCGTGACCCGCTCGCGCAGGCCGTTGAGCAGCAGGGTCTGCTGGGCCTCGGCGAGCCCGAGCTCCCAGGGGGCGCCGGCGTGCTTGAGGGAGTTCATCGGCGAGGCGCCGGTACCGCCGTCGTGGCCCGAGATCAGGATGACGTCGGCCTTGGTCTTGGCCACGCCGGCCGCGACGGTGCCCACGCCGACCTCGGACACCAGCTTGACGTGGATGCGGGCCGCGTCGTTGGCGTTCTTCAGGTCGTGGATGAGCTGGGCGAGGTCCTCGATCGAGTAGATGTCGTGGTGCGGCGGCGGCGAGATCAGCCCGACGCCGGGCGTGGAGTGCCGGGTCTTGGCGACCCAGGGCCACACCTTGTTGCCGGGCAGCTGGCCGCCCTCGCCGGGCTTGGCGCCCTGGGCCATCTTGATCTGGATGTCGTCGGCGTTGACCAGGTACTCGCTGGTCACCCCGAACCGGCCCGACGCGACCTGCTTGACGGCGCTGCGCCGCGCGGGGTCGTAGAGCCGCTCAGGGTCCTCGCCGCCCTCGCCGGTGTTGGACTTCGCGCCGAGGCGGTTCATCGCGATCGCCAGGTCGGTGTGCGCCTCGGCGCTGATCGAGCCGTAGGACATCGCGCCGGTGTTGAACCGCTTGACGATCTCCGACGCGGGCTCGACCTCGTCGAGGGGCACCGGCGACGTGTCGGCGAAGCCCAGCAGTCCGCGCAGGGAACCGCTGTCGGCCGTCAGACCATCGACCTTTTCCGTGTACTTGCGGAACACGTCGAACTGCTTCGACCGCGTCGCGTGCTGGAGCAGGAACACGGTCTCCGGGTTGAAGAGGTGCACCTCCCCGTCGCGCCGGTACTGGTACTCCCCGCCCGTGCCCAGCTCGCTCGCCCCGCCGTACGCCGCCGCGTGCCGCTGGGCGACCGCGTCGGCCACGCCGTCGAGCCCGATGCCGCCGAGCCGGGCGGTGGTGCCGGCGAAGTAGCGCCCGACCAGCTCGGTGGACAGGCCGATGGCCTCGAAGACCTGGGCGCCGCAGTACGAGCTGACCGTGGAGATGCCCATCTTCGACATCACCTTGAGGACGCCCTTGCCGAGCGCCTTGACGTAGTTGCGCACCGCCTTGGCCGGGGCGAGGTCGAGCCCACCGGTGCTGATCAGGTCCTCGACGGACTCCAGGGCGAGGTACGGGTTGACCGCCGCCGCCCCGTACCCGATGAGCAGCGCGACGTGGTGCACGGCCCGGCAGTCGCCCGACTCGACGACCAGGGAGGTCATCGTGCGGGTCTGCTCGCGGACCAGGTGCTGGTGCACGGCGGCCGTGAGCAGCAGCGACGGGATCGGTGCCAGGTCGGCGGTGGAGTCGCGGTCGGACAGCACGAGGATCCGCACGCCGTCGGCGATCGCCTCGGACACGTGCCGGCAGATCTCGGTGATCCGGGCCTTCATGCCGGCCGCGCCGTCGGCGACCCGGTACAGCCCGGAGACCCGCACGGCCTGGAAGCCGGGCAGGTTGCCGTCCTCGTCGATCGACAGGATCTTGGCCAGCTCGTCGTTGTCGATCACCGGGTAGGGCAGGGTGATCTGCCGGCAGCTCGCCGGGCCCGGGTCGAGCAGGTTGTGCTCCGGCCCGATCGTGGTCGCGACGCTGGTGACCAGCTCCTCGCGGATCGCGTCCAGCGGCGGGTTGGTGACCTGCGCGAACAGCTGGCTGAAGTAGTCGTACAGCAGCCGGGGGCGCTTGGACAGCGCGGCGATCGGCGTGTCGGTACCCATCGAACCGAGGGGCTCCGCGCCGGACACGGCCATCGGGGCGAGCAGCAGGCGCAGCTCCTCGGCCGTGTAGCCGAACGTCTGCTGCCGGCGGAGCACCGAGGCGTGGGTGTAGACGATGTGCTCGCGCTCCGGCAAGGTCTCCAGGTGCATCAGCCCGGCGTGCAGCCAGTCGGCGTAGGGCTGCTCGGCGGCCAGCTCCGCCTTGACCTCGTCGTCGGACACGATGGCGTGCGCGGCGGTGTCGACCAGGAACATCCGGCCCGGCTGGAGCCGGCCCTTGGCGATCACTGTCGCCGGGTCCAGGTCCACGACGCCGGCCTCGCTGGCGAGGATGACCAGGTCGTCGGACGTGCGCCACCAGCGCGCCGGCCGCAGCCCGTTGCGGTCGAGGACGGCCCCGATCCGGGTGCCGTCGGTGAACGCGACGCAGGCCGGCCCGTCCCATGGCTCCATCAGCGAACCGTGGAACTGGTAGAACGCCCGCTTGGCGGGGTCCATGTCCGGGTCGTTCTCCCATGCCTCGGGCACCATCATCAGCACCGCGTGCGGCAGGCTCCGCCCGGACAGGTGCAGCAGTTCGAGGACCTCGTCGAAGGTCGCGGAGTCGCTGGCCCCGGGCGTGGTGATCGGGAACAGCCGCTTGATCCGGCCGGGCAGCACGTCGCTGTCCAGCAGGGCCTCGCGGGCGGCCATCCAGTTCCGGTTGCCCTTGATCGTGTTGATCTCCCCGTTGTGCGCCACCAGCCGGTACGGGTGCGCCAGCGGCCACGACGGGAACGTGTTGGTGGAGAACCTGCTGTGCACCAGGGCGAGGGCGCTGACGATCCGGGGGTCGGACAGCTCCGGGAAGAAGGTGCCGAGCTGCGCCGGGGTGAGCATGCCCTTGTACACGATCGTCCGGGTGGACAGCGACGGGAAGTACAGGGGCGCGCCGCGTTCGCGGGACTCGCGTTCGGCCTGCTTGCGGACGCAGTACACGACCCGCTCGAGGTCCATGCCGCTCTTGCCCTCGTCGGAGGCGAGGAAGACCTGCCGGATGACGGGCATCGCGTCGACGGCGTCCTCGCCGAGGCCGGTCTCGTCGATCGGGACGTCGCGCCAGCCGAGGATGTGGGCGTGCTCGGCGATCGCGTACTTCTCCAGCACCCGGGTGTCGTCCGACTCCATGAACACGAGGCCGGTGGCGTAGTGGCCGGCCGGGGGCAGGTCGAAGTCGACCGTGGCCCGGTAGTACGCGTCCGGGATCTGGATCATGATGCCCGCACCGTCGCCCGTACCGGGATCCGCGCCCTGCGCGCCCCGGTGCTCCATGCGGACCAGGGCGGACAACCCCTTGCTGACCACATCGTGGGATGCGCCACGCAGATCCGCCACGAAGGCGACGCCACAGGCATCGTGTTCGTTGGCGGGATCGTAAAGGCCCTGGAGTGCGGGGATGCGGGAACCAGGCATCGAGCCTCCTGACGCGGTCGCATGGTGGCGGGACAGCGTCGGCCCGATAGGTGGAACTGAGTGTACGCGACGGAACGCGCCTAGCAGTACACCCGTCTTGTGATCAAAGTAACGACCGGATGAATGAGTGCATTCAGAATAGTCGAGACAACAGCTCGCTGCCCAGATACGCCAGCGGGACGCCCGCGACCAGGCCGGCCCCGAAGAAGGCCCAGGCCCGCCCGGGCACCTGCTCGCCGGGCGTGCGGATCCAGTGGTCGACCTGGGAGACGACGAGCAGGAGCGCCGCGGAGAAGACGACGAGGACGAGCACCCCGACCGCGAACCGGCCCCACCACGGCAGGTCGTCCGGGAGCAGTCGGGCGAGCATCCAGGCGAGGACGAGGGCCGGCACGTAGAACACGAAGGCGGCGCCACAGCCTGCGGTACGGCCGCCGAGGTTCGCACCGGCGGGCATCATGGCTGAAGCGTACCCTCGCAGGTCACTCTGGGTGATGTCGGAAATCTGTCGGGGCACGAGGTTTAAGACGGGGTCCTGCCGAGCAGACGGTGAACGGCGGTGCCGCCGGGTCACCGGTCAGCTCGCCGTCACGAAATAGACCCGGACCTTGACGTACGGCTGCGGAATGTCGAAGCCCTTCGCCACGATCACGACGTAGGACACCCGCCGGTCGTTACCGTTCACGCCCTCGGCCCGGCAGAACGTCGTCCCCGTCGGCACCTGTTCGAGCTTGAAGGCGAGCTGGTGCACGGTCGCCGCCCGGCACCCGGAATGGCTCGTGTCGTCGGTGTCGGCCGCCTCGTAGTAGTTCAACTGGTGGTTGCCGTCGTCGTAGGAGATGTCGCCGCCCCCGCCGTTGGCGAGCTGGTTGGCCCAGCCGCCGGCGAAGGACACCCCGTCGCGGTCGAAGAGGGTGAACTCCGTCGCCGCCGTGGTCACGAACGGCGTCGGGGTCGGCCGCGGGGGTGCCGGCGGCGTGGTGGGCGCGACCGTGGGCGCGGTGGTGCGCTTGGCCGGGTCCCCCTGGGTGCCACCACCGCCTCCGCCTCCGCCTCCGCCGGTGCTCGGGGACGTGGCCGGTCCCGGCTGCGGGACAGGGCTGCTGACCTGGGGGCCCGGCTGCCGGGCGTCCGGCGCGCCGCCGTCGTGCCGGATCAGCAACGGCACCAGCACCGCCCCGACGAGCGCGAGAGTCAGCAGCACGACCAGGCTGTACAGCGTCCGGCGTTCGGCGCGCCCCGGCCGGGCCGGCACCGGGAACTCGATCGTGTCCTGCTCACCGATCGGCGTCGGCTTGCGCTCCACCAGCGCGTAGATCCCGCCGATCACGCCGACGACGCCGTAGATCGAGCCGAGGACGCCGGACAGTTTCTCGGACCGTTCGAGCCCGACCAGGTAGAACGTGACGGCCAGCCCGAGCATGGCCACGATGAGGAGCACGAGCAGAATCCGCTGGTTCCGCGTCATGCCGTCCATCGTCGGGCCCGCGACAGCAGCCCGCAGTCAGCTGCCCGACCATCCTCAAGGGACCCAGATCAAACCCATCATATGATTACGGTGGGCTGTGCCCCGCCAGCGCCGGCCCTCTGACCTGGGGCTCTCCGGGGTCACCCGCGGAGCCGACCACCCTTGGCCCCGGCGAGGAACGCCCCCCAGTCCCCGGCCCCGAAGACGAGCACCGGCCCGCCCACGTCCTTACTGTCCCGCACAGCGACATGCTCCGCGAGAACAGTCGCCTCGACACAACTCCCGTTGTTGGCGCTCCGGCTGCTCTTGAACCAACGTGCGTGGGACAGGTCAATCGTTGACATCGATAGCTCCGGGCTAGGCCGCGCTGACCAGCCCCTTGATCAACGCGAGTGATTCGGCAGGCGACAGGGCCACTTGGCGTAGCGTGTCAGCCACCATCGTATACGTGGTCACCAAGTCAGGCTCGTGGATGTAACACGCGCCATCGAGCAACTCCACGTAGACAACCGGCCGAGTCTCCGGCAACTTGAGCGCCATGAACTGGCCCACCGCCAAAGCGCCGTGCGAGCCGCCTTCCGGGCGGATCACCTGGATCGCCACGTTGGGCTGCTGAGCCATCCGGATCAGATGCTCAAGTTGGTGACGCCGAGCTGGCTCATCGCCCACGCTGAGCCCGAGTGCCGCCTCTCCGATCACAACATGCAGATCGAGCGGCTCATGCGCGGTTAGCCTGGCCGCCCGCTCCCGGCGGAAGGACACGACCCGCTCCCGGCGGTCCGGCCGAACGATGACAGCCGCCTGGGTCAACGCCAACGCATAGTCCTCCGTTTGCAGTAGCCCCGGAATCACCAACGGCTCGAATAGGAACTCCCGCTCCGCCATCCCTTCCAGCCCGACCATGGTTCGCATCCACTCGGGGATCGCGCTCTCCCAGGGTGCCCACCACGTTCGGGCGTTGGCATGGCCGGCCAGCGCCGCAACCCGCGCGATGTCCTCCGACGGCACCCCGTAGGCCCCAAGCACAGTGGAGATGTCGTCGGCATGCTGGCGGTACAAGCCGGTTTCCATGTGGCCCAGTTTCGGTCGGCCGATGCCGGTAGCCGCCGACACCTGCGCCAGGGACAACCCAGCGTCCCTCCGGTGCCGGGCCAGTTCGACGCCGATCAGCCAGCGCATCGCTGCGGGGTCTGGACGCATGCTCATATCTGCGGATAGTGCCACCGTCGCGACGCGCCGCCTAGCAACCCCGCACATCATGTCCGAAACCTGACACATTCCCACGCCGCTAGAAATCTAGTGATCTCACCATGCTCTGTGCTCTATTGGAGACAGCCCAGTCACACCACGTATTCGGGAGGTTGCTGTGGAGTTGTGGACCGATGAGGAGTTCGACTCGCTGCTGGAGACGATGGCGCACGAGGGCGCGCCGCGCCGGTTCGCCCTCTGCCAGGTGCGGGGCGACCGCGAGGACGGCCGGGTCTACGCGTACGGGATGCAGTTCGACGACCATGCCGTGGTCCGGAGGTTCGAGGAAGGCGCGCTGGCCGACATCATGCAGTCGGCGGAGAGCGCCCGCCGGATGTGGTCGCGGATCGGCCAGTTCCGCCTGGTGTGGATCGACCCGGCACCCGAACCGACCGAGGACGACGAGGACCCGGCCGACGACGACCCCGACGAGGACGCCTGACCAGCGCCACCCGAAGACCCACTTGGCAACTGGGGATCCGCCGAAAAGGAGGTGCTCCGTGACTCAGCCCGGCTACGACTGGAAGATGCCGGACGCATGGACGGAGGAAACGATCGCGGCGCTCCCCGACGACGGTCATCGCTACGAGATCTTCGACGGAAGCCTGGTCATCTCAGCGCCGGGCGACGAATCGCACCCGGGCATCCAGGGCAACCTGTATGCCCGGCTCTGGAACGCGGCCCCGGAAGGCTGGCGGATCCGGACCGACCTGGGGCTCCGGCTGCCGAGCGCCAACCTGACCCCCGACATCGTGGTTCTCAAACCGGACGCTGTCCGGGGTGAGGAGTGGACCCCGGTCGCCGGTGCCGCGCTGGTCGTGGAGATCGCGTCCCGGTCGACCCAGATGAACGACCGGACCAGCAAGCCGGCGTTCTACGCCGAGGCCGGCATCCCGGCGTACTGGCGGATCGACCGCGAGGGCAACCTGCACGTCTACGAGCTCATCAACGAGGGCCGCTACACGATCACGGCGACGGTCCCGCCCGGCGAGCGCTGGTCGACCCGCTACCCGTTCCCGTTCGCCCTCGACCCGGCCGAGCTGTCCGACCGACCCGATCCGGCTGATCTTCATGCGCCCGGGCAGTTCGGGCTCCCCGGCCGCATGAAGATCACGCTGGCGACTCCTTGCCGAGGGCCGGCGCTGGCCGGGGCGGGGCCACTCGTAACCGTCAAAAGGTCTTAGCGCAGGAACGGCTTCCGGCGGCGGGTCTGCCACAGGTAGGCCGGGTTGTTGCGGAAGTACCGCCGCCAGAGGCGCTTGGGCTCCTTGGTGAGCCGGAACGCCCACTCCAGGCCGCGCTTCTGGATCCAGGCCGGCGCCTGCGGCACGAGCCCGGCGTGGAAGTCGAACGCCGCCCCCACCCCGAACAGCGCCGGCGCGTCGAGCCGCCCGACGTGCGCGGACATCCAGCGCTCCTGCTTGGGCGTGGACAGCCCGACCCACACCAGCTCGGCCCCGGACGAGTTGATCTCGCGGACGATCGCCTCGTCCTCCTCGGTCGTCAGCGGCCGGAACGGCGGGGAGTGCATCCCGACGATCTTCAGCCCGGGAAACCGCTCCTGGAGCTTGGCGGCGAGCAGCTCGGGCACGCCGTCGTTGCCGCCGTAGAGGTAGGAGCCCCAGCCGCGCTCGGCGGCCAACTCCAGGACCCGGAGCATGAGGTCGGGGCCATAGACCCGGGTCATCCAGTCGGCGCCCGCCTGGTGGCCGGCCCACACCATGGGCATGCCGTCCGGGGTGGTCAGGCCCGACTCGTTGTGGATCCGCAGCAGGTCGGGGTCGCGCTGGGACTCCATCACGCCGTGCACGCCGGTGACGCACACGTAGTGCCGCTCGCGGTGGTCCACCCAGCGGGTGACCTCCTCGACGGCCATGTCCATGTTGACGGCGGACACGCCCACGCCGAGGACGTCGACCCGCTGGATGTCGCCCATCAGTTGGTGTACGCCAGACCGGCGGCCTTGGCCTTGGCCTGCTCGAGGATCCACGCGTACGTCCGGGCGATGCCGTCGCGCAGCCGCGTCGAGGGCTCCCAGCCGAACTCCTTGAGGATCAGCGTGTTGTCGCTGTTGCGGCCACGGACGCCGAGCGCGCCGGGGACGTGCTTGTAGCTGATCTCGACGCCGGCGATGTCGGCCACCAGCGCGTACAGCTGGTTGATCGTGACGACCTCGGAGGAGCCCACGTTGATCGGCTCGTCGAAGTCGCCCCGGGTGACCCGGAGGATGCCGTCGACGCAGTCGTCCACGTACGTGAAGGAGCGGGTCTGCAGGCCGTCGCCCCAGATCTCGATCTCGTGGTTGCCGGTCAGCACGGCGTGCGCGACCTTGCGGCACGCGGCGGCGGGGGCCTTCTCGCGGCCGCCGTCCCAGGTGCCGTTGGGGCCGTAGATGTTGTGGAAGCGGGCGATCCGGGTGGCGATGCCGTAGTCCTCGCGGAAGTGCCGGGCGAGGCGCTCGGAGAACAGCTTCTCCCAGCCGTACCCGTCCTCGGGCATCGCCGGGTAGGCGTCCTCCTCCTTCAGCGCGACGATGTCGGCGTCGGTCTGCTTGTCGGCGGCGTAGACGCAGGCCGAGGAGGAGTAGAAGAACCGGTCGACGCCGGCCTCCTTGGCGGCCATCAGCACGTGGGTGCTGGTCAGCACCGACAGCATGCAGGCGGCCTTGTTGTTCTCGATGAAGCCCATGCCGCCCATGTCGGCGGCCAGGTTGAAGACCTCGCCGGCCCCGCCGTCGAGCACCGAGCGGGCCTCGCCCAGCAGGGAGACGTCGGCGACGACCTCCTCGGCGGTGTCGAGCCGCTGGTACCACTCGTTGAGCGGTTTGATGTCCACGGCCCGGACGGTCTTGCCCTCCGCCAGGAGTGCCTTGGTGAGGTGTCCGCCGATGAACCCGCCGGCCCCGGTGACTACCGCGTCGATCTTCGCCATGCTTGAGGGTCTCCCATTCTTGTCCGCTCGACCCAGGATACTCGCGCTACTTCTGGTGAGTTTTGTCCCCGTTTGGTGCTGGCTTTTCGGTGCTCTCGTCCGCCTCGGCCTCCGTGTCCGGCTCTTCGGCCGGCCCGGCTTCCGCGTCCGGTCCAGCTTCGTCGGCCGGCTCCGCGATGACCTCGACGTCCGCCTCGACCTCCGACGCCGTCTCCGGTTCCGGCTCCCAGTCGAGGGGTACCGGCGTGAGCACGCCCTCGATCGCCACCAGCTTCTCCTGCGGCTTGCCCCGCTTCGCTACGAAGTAGGCCAGCGCGCCGAGGAACACCACGATCGACGTCCACACGTTGATCCGCACGCCGAGGAACTCGTTGGCGGGGTCGGTGCGCATCGCCTCGATCCAGACCCGGCCGGCGGTGTAGCCCATCACGTACAGGGCGAAGGCGCGGCCCCAGCCGAGCTTGAACCGCCGCTCGGCCCAGAGCACCAGGCCGGCGACGCCGATGTTCCACACGGCCTCGTAGAGGAACGTGGGGTGGTACAGGCCGTCCTTGAGCAGCGGCTGGCCGTCCGGGCCGGTCTGCGCGCGGCCGTTCGTGGAATCCCAGTCGTGCACCTGGAGGCCCCACGGCAGCGTCGTCGGGCCGCCGTACAGCTCGTTGTTGAACCAGTTGCCGAACCGGCCGACCGCCTGCGCGACGGGCAGCCCGGGCGCGAGGGCGTCGGCGACCATCCGCAGCGGCAGTTTCAGCTGCCGGCACGCGATCCACGCGCCCAGGGCCCCACCGGCGACGCCGCCCCAGATCCCGAGGCCGCCCTCCCAGATGTAGAAGGCCTTGATCGCGTGGCCGCCCTCGCCGAAGTACGCCTGCGGCGAGGTGATCACGTGGTAGAGCCGGGCGCCGACGATGCCGAACGGCACCGCCCACACCGCGACGTCGAGCACCGCGTACTTCGGCGCGCCGCGGCGCCGCATCCGGGTCTCGGTGATCCAGCAGGCCACGACGATGCCGAGCACGATGCAGAGCGCGTAGCCCCGGATCGGGATGCCGAGCACGTGCCAGACGCCTACCGAAGGGCTGGGGATCGATGCCAGATTCACCCGCGCACCTTACCCCGCACCCGCGCGTCTGGCGAGATCAGCGTGCCGGCCGTGGCGTCGCCGGATGGTTGCCGGCGTTCACCAGTTCCTTCACCGCGTCCTTCGGGCTCTTCTGGGTCACCAGGCCCTCGCCGACGAGCACGGCGTCGGCGCCGGCCGAGGCGTACCGGATCAGGTCGTGCGGCCCCCGCACCCCCGACTCGGCGATCTTGACGACGTTGTTCGGCAACCCGGGCGCGATCCGCTCGAACGTCGACCGGTCGACCTCGAGGGTCTTCAGGTTGCGCGCGTTCACGCCGATCAGCCGGGCGCCGGCCTCCAGGGCGATGTCGGCCTCGTCCTCGTCGTGCACCTCGACCAGAGCCGCCATGCCCAGGGACTCGATGCGCTCGAGCAACCCGACCAGCACGTTCTTCTCCAGGGCCGCGACGATCAGGAGCACCATGTCCGCGCCGTACGCGCGGGCCTCGTGCACCTGGTAGCTCGACACCACGAAGTCCTTGCGCAGCACCGGCACGTTCACCGCCGCACGGACCGCCGCGAGGTCGTCGAGGCTGCCGCCGAACCAGCGGCCCTCGGTGAGGACGCTGATCACCCGCGCCCCGCCCGCCGCGTACTCCGCCGCCAGCTCCGCCGGGTCGGGGATGTCCGCGAGGGCACCCTTCGACGGCGAGGAGCGCTTCACCTCCGCGATCACTCCCACGCCCGGGGCACGGAGTGCCGCGTACGCGTCCAGAGCCGGCCGCGCTGCCGCCGCCCGCTCCTTGACCAGCTCCAACGGAACCTGCTGTTGACGGGCCGCGACATCTTCGCGAACTCCAGCCAAAATTTCGTCCAGCACACTCACCGCGGACTCCCCTCTCCGGGCGCCATGCGGCCGATCGTAGGGCCAGGAACTCAGCCGCCCGGACCCGGGGTATGTCCCACCTCTCGCCACGGAATCGTGCATAATGCGCGACCTCTCGACGACTCGGGCGTTAACCCGGATTCTTTTCACCGCCATGTCAGGATATGTGGTGCCCATCCGGTCGGGTGGGGTCCTCCCCCCGATCCAGCGCCGACCACATGTCGTCTTTCTGCTCGGATCCGCGCTCGTAGCGCGCGCCCATGGTCGGCCAGCCCGCGCCGAACCGGACGGCCACCACGCCGGCGGCGCACAGCACCAGGCCGGACAGGGCGTTGCCGGCGGGCAGGAGGAGCCGGGCGGCGCCCTCGGCCGCCAGGCCGTACCCAGAGGCCGCCAGGACGCCCAGACCGGCCAGGACCAGGAGCACGCCCACCAGGCGGCGTCCGAGGCCCCTGGTGGCCAGCAGGGCGCCCGCGCCGGCCATCGCCACGACGGCGGCGGCGGTCAGCCACGGCGTGTTCTGCGCCCCGGAGTGCGCGACCCGCTCGACGGGCAGCGGGTCCGGGCGGTGGACCAGCTCGATCAGCCAGGGGCGGGTGCCGAGCCAGAGGGCCAGGCCGGCGGCGGCGAGAACGGCCACGACGGCGGAGCCCAGACCCCGCCCGCCGGAGAACCGACTGCCCTCGGGGCCGGGCCGGGAGTCGGCCGGGTCGGAGGTCCGCTTCGCCATCAGCCTGTCCCCTGCCACCCGTCGGCGACCCGCGCGCCGGCCGGCGGGGCGGCCCTCGCGTGGGCCGGGAGCGTCGCGCGCGCCGGGCGCAGGGTGCCCGCCGAGGCGATCGCCGAGAGCACCGCCGCCGCCTTGTTCCGGGTCTCCAGGTCCTCGGTCGCCGGGTCGGAGTCGGCGACCACGCCGGCCCCGGCCTGCACGTACGCCCGGCCGTCGCGGATCAGCGCCGTGCGGATCGCGATCGCCATGTCCAGGTCCCCGGCGAAGTCGACGTAGCCGACCGTGCCGCCGTACAGGCCGCGGCGGGTCGGCTCCAGCTCCTCGATGATCTCCATGGCGCGGACCTTCGGCGCGCCCGACAGCGTGCCGGCCGGGAAGGTCGCGGTCAGCGCGTCCAGGGCCGTGCGGTCCGGCTCCAACTCGCCGACGACCGTGGAGACGATGTGCATGACGTGGCTGTACCGCTCGACCTGGAAGAACTCCGGCACGTGCACGCTGCCGGGCACGCAGACCCTGCCGAGGTCGTTGCGGCCCAGGTCGACGAGCATCACGTGCTCGGCGCGCTCCTTCGGGTCGGCCAGCAGCTCGTGGGCGAGCGCCGCGTCCTCCTCCGGCGTCGCGCCGCGCGGCCGGGTGCCCGCGATCGGGTGCAGCAGGGCCCGGCGGCCGGTGACCTTGACGTGCGCCTCCGGGGAGGAGCCGACGATGTCGACGTCGTCGAACCGCAGCAGGTACATGTACGGGCTCGGGTTCGTGGCCCGCAGTACCCGGTAGATGTCCAGCGGGTCGGCGTCGGTGTCGGTCTCGAACCGCTGCGAGGGCACGATCTGGAAGCACTCGCCGGCCCGGATCGCCTCCTTGGCCACCTCGACGGCCTTGCCGTAACCACCCTCGGGGGTACGTCCGACGACGTGCTCGGCCGGCATCCTCGTCATGGTGGCGACCATCGGCGGAGTGGGCTGGGCGAGCGCGGTCGCCATCTCGTCGAGCCGGCGGACGGCGTCGGCGTAGAAGTGACCCCCGGAGGCCCCCGTCTCCGGGAGGATGGCATTGGAGATCAACAGGACCGAGCCGTCCAGGTGGTCGAGGACCGCCAGGTCGGTGGCCAGCAGCATGCCCAACTCCGGCAGGTGCAGGTCGTCCTCGGCGATCACCGGCAGCTTCTCGATCCGGCGCACGATGTCGTACGCCAGGTAGCCGACCAGGCCGCCCGTGAGGCTCGGCAGGCCCTCCACCCGGGGCGAGGCCAGCAGCTCGGCCGTGGCCCGCAGCATCTCCAGCGGGTCGCCCCCGGTCGGCACCCCGGCGGGCGGGTCGCCCAGCCACACGCCGCGCCCGTCGCGCTCGGTGAGGGTGGCACACGACCGGACCCCGATGAAGCTGTACCGGGACCACACGCCGCCGGCCTCCGCCGACTCGAGGAGGAAAGTCCCCGGCCCGCCGGCCAGCTTGCGGTACATCCCGACAGGGGTCTCCGCGTCGGCCAGCAGCCGGCGGGTCACCGGCACCACCCGGCGGCCGGCGGCCAGTGCGTGGAACGTCGCCTCGTCCGGGAGGATCTCGCCGGTGGTCATGCCAGCTCCAGGGGAGTGAAGAAGCAGCTCGGTGCGCCCGTGTGGCAGGCGGGACCGGTCTGGTCCACCCGCAGGAGCAGCGCGTCGCCGTCGCAGTCGAGGTGCACGGACAGCACCCGCTGGACATGACCGGACGTGTCGCCCTTGACCCAGTATTCCCCCCGGCTGCGCGACCAGTACGTCGCCCGGCCGGTGGCCAGCGTGCGGCGCAGCGCCTCGTCGTCCATCCAGGCGAGCATCAGCACCTCGCCGGTGTCGTGCTGCTGGGCGATGACGGCCACCAGACCGTCGGCGTCGCGTTTCAGTCGGGCGGCGATCTCGGGTGCCAGAGTCTCGGTCACGAGGAGTGATTCTTCCTGATGTCGTAGCGGTACGTGCCCCAGCGGGCCAGGAACGGCCGGGTGCGCCGCTCCGCGCCCAGCCGGTCGAGCAGATCGACCGTGAGCCGGCCGATCGCCGACTGGGCCCGTTTGCCGGCCAGCACGCCGGAGGACCGCAGCTCGAACCGGCCGTACGCCCCCGCGTCGACCCGCAGCCAGCGGGCGGCCCCGAACGGGTCGGAGAACGCGTCGATCCGCACGACCGCGTCCACGGGCAGCCGGAGCTCCTGCCAGTCCTGGCGGCGGGACCGGGCGCGCACGAGCAGGGTGGCCCCGCCGACGGTGACCTCGACGTCGGACAGCACGGTCCGGCGCAGCCAGAACACGCCGCCGACGACGCCGACGAGCAGGACGGTCAGGTACAGGAACGGCGCGCCGACCGCGAACCGGCGGGCGACGGCGTTGCCGATCAGGCCGAGGGTGGCGGTCAGCACCAACATGCCGAGCAGCCCGAACCCGAGCCCGGCGACGATCGAACCGGACAGGGTGGTGGTCCGCAGCTGGTACCGCTGGGCCTGGGCCGGCGGCGGCCCCGGGCGGCGCGGCCGGCCCCGGGCCCGGTCGAGGGCCCAGCCGACGGTGTGCGCGAGGGCGTAGCCCGCCACGGCCCCGGCCCAGCCCCACCACGGGCCGACCAGGGCGGCACCGGCGGCGACGCCGGCCCCGACCAGGCCGAGCATGCCGGCCACCCGGACAGGCGCCTTGCTCCACCAGGCCATGTCACTCCCCTATCGCCGTCGCCAACATATCCGCGACGGCGGAGGGGTGCTCGTCGCGCCCCCTCCCGAGTGCGCCCGGCTGACACCGGTGCCGAGGGAGGCGGACGAGCGTCGGCTGCCGGGTCGGGGACGCGGCGTAACCGAAAGTGGTGGTTGATCTTTGCTTTTGTGCTAAGGCCGGTGGCCCGCTGAGGGCGGGGAGGCGCTCTGCTGTCTGGCGCGCCTCCGGCACGACCGCGAAGGTTCCGGCATACCGGTGTTGTATGCCGGGTTCCTGACAACGCACGCATCGTCGCCCTCAGCGGGCCGGCACCACCTAGCGGGTCTGTTCCAGCCAGGAGGCATAGAGCTTGGCGTAGACGGAATCCGTTTCCGCGACCAACGTGGCGTGCGGGCCGCGTTGGACGATCCGGCCGGCGTCGAAGACGATCACCTCGTCGGCGGCCTGGGCCGTGGACAGCCGGTGCGCGATCGCGACCGTGGTCCGGCCCCGGGTGACCGCGTCGAGGGTGCGGGCGAGGCGGACCTCGGTGGCCGGGTCCACGGCGCTGGTCGCCTCGTCGAGGACCAGCAGGTCGGGGTCGGCGACGTAGGCGCGGGCCAGGGCCACGAGCTGGCGTTCGCCGACGCTGAGCGCCTCGCCGCGCTCCCCGACCGGGGTGGCCAGGCCCTGGGGCAGGCCGGCGACCCAGTCGGCGAGCCCCAGGCCCTCGAACGCCGCCAGGAGCTCGGCGTCGGTCAGGTCGGGGCGGGCGAACCGGACGTTCTCGGCCACCGTGGCGTCGAACAGGAAGCCGTCCTGCGGCACCATGACCACCCGGCTGCGCAGGGACACGAAGCTGACCTCGTCGAGCGGCTCGCCGCCGAGCTGGACGGTGCCGGCCGTCGGGTCCATCAGCCGGGTGAGCAGCTTCGCGAAGGTGGTCTTGCCGGAGCCGGTCTCGCCGACCACGGCGATCTTCATCTGGGCCGGGATCACGACGTCCACATCGGACAGCACGTCGGGACCGCCCGGGTAGTTGAACCGGACCCCGTCGAACTGGACGCCCAGCGGGCCCGCCGGCAGCGCCCGGCCCGGCACCGGGTCGGCCACGTCGGGCGCGACGTCGAGGACGTCGAGGACCCGGCGCCAGCCGGCGATCGCGTTCTGGGCATCGTTGAGGATCTCGGTGGCCATCTGCACCGGCTGCACGAACAGCGCCACGAGGAACATGAACGCTGTCAGCTCGCCGACGCTGAGGTCGCCGCCGAGGCCGAGCCACACGCCGAGCAGGACCACGCCGGCGTTGACCAGGCCGGCGGCCAGCTCTCCCAGGGAGAAGATCCCGACCGACGTGCGCAGTCCCCGGTACTGGGCGACCCGGTACTCCTCCACCGCCGTGTCGAGCCGGCCGGCGGTGCGCTCGTGCACCCCGTACGCGCGGATGACGCTCGCGCCGACCACGCTCTCGGCCACCACGCCGAGCAGGGTGCCGACCTTGACCCGGGCCACGCCGTACGCCGTCGCCAGCCGCTTCTGGAAGTGCCGGATCACGAAGGCCAGCGGGCCGAACGCCGCCCAGACGACGAGGGTGAGCTGCCAGGAGTACACCGACATGATCACGGTGGCGACGAGCAGCTGGCCGAAGCTGATGATCAGCAGCATCCCGCCGAACTGGAGGAACTGGCTGATCGTGTCGATGTCGCTGGTCACCCGGGACACGAGCGAGCCGCGCCGCTCGGTCTGCTGGTGCAGGGTCGACAGGTCGTGGATGTGCCGGAAGGTGCGCACCCGCAGCCCCGCCAGGGCCCGCTCGCTGACCGTGAACAGCCGGACGTTCATGAAGTAACCGCACGTCACGGTCACGGTCAGCATCGCGATCGTCAGGGTGACGATGGTGGCGATGGCGTGCATGTCCGGCACGCCGGACGCGGTGCGCAGCCCCTTGTCGATGCCCTGCTGCACGGCCACCGGGACCGCGATCTTGCCGGCGGTCGCGACGACGGCGAGGCACAGGGTGCCGACCAGGCCGGTGCGCAGCTCTGGCGACAGGGACAGGCCCCGGCGCATGGTGCCGTAGGTCGACTCCTCGATAACGGCGGCCGTCACGCGTCCTCCAGCTCTTTCTCTGCTTCTTGCTGCTCGTAGGCCGTCACCAGGTCGATGTAGCCGGGCACCTCCGCGAGCAGTTCCTCATGCGTACCGGTCGCCACCACCCGGCCCTGCTCGACGTAGACCACCTGGTCGGCGAGGGCGATGGTGGCCCTGCGGTACGCCACGACCAGCACGCTCGCCGACGAACCGCGCACCCCGGCGAGCACGGCGGCCTCGACCCGGGGGTCGACGGCGCTGGTCGCGTCGTCCAGGACCAGCAGCCGGGGGCCGCCGGCCAGGGCCCGGGACAGGGTGAGCCGCTGGCGCTGGCCGCCGGACAGGCTCGTGCCGCGCTCCCCGACCCGGGTGTCGAGGCCCTCGTCGAGCTTGCGGACGAAGCCGGACGCCTGGGCCAGGTCGAGCGCCGCCCAGACGGCGTCGTCGTCGAGCCCCTCGCGGCCGAGCGTGATGTTGCCCCGGACCGAGTCGTCGAACACGAACGGCAGCTGCGGGACCAGGCCGACGGTCGCGGCGAGGGCCGCGCCGCTGAGCTGGCGGGCGTCCACGCCGTCGATGCTGATCCGGCCGGCGTTCGGGTCGACCAGCCGGGCGGCCAGGGAGGCGATGGTCGACTTGCCGGCCCCGGTCGGGCCGACCAGGGCCACGGTCCGGCCGGCCGGGACCGTGAAGGACACGTCGGCGAGAACCTGGGTGTCGTCGTAGGAGAAGTCCACGCCGGCGAACTCCAGGACGGCGGGACCGGCGTCCCGCAGCGGGGTCGTGCCGTACTCCATGTCCCCGGACGCCGTGATCACGTTCTGCAACCTGTCCCAGCCGGCGACGCTGCGGGGCAGCTCGCCGAGCACCCAGCCGATCGCCCGGACCGGGAACGCCAGGATCGTGAACAGGAACGCCACGGCCACCACGTCGGCGACCGTGACCGCGCCGGCCGACAGCCGCCACGCGCCCACGACCAGCACCGCGAGAGTGCCGAGCTGGGGCAGGGCGTCCATCGCCGGGTCGAACGCGCCCCGGATCCGGCCGACCCTCACCATGGCGTCGCGCAGCTCGTTGGCCCGCTGCTCGAACCGCAGGGTCTCGGCCTCCTCGCGGCCCATCGTCTTGACGACCAGGGCCCCGTCGAAGCTCTCGTGCGCGATCTCGCTGACCTCGGACCGCAGCTGCTGGGCACGGGTGATGTTCGGGGACATCCTCCGGGAGTAGATGACGTTGAGGCTGAACACCGCCGGGAAGACCACGAGGCTGACCAGCGCGAGGACCCAGTCCACGGCGAACAGCGACGCGACGGCGCCGACCAGCATCACCAGGGTGCCCACGGCCATCGGGAACGGCGCGATCGGCGACCAGGCGGCGTCCACGTCTGCGTTCGCGTTGGACAGCAGGGTGCCGGTGGGGTGCTTGGAGTGCCAGGCCAGCGGCAGCTGCAGATAGCGGCTGGTGACCTTGCGCCGGTACCGGGCCTGGAGGTGAAACTGCATCGCCCCGGCCCCCAGCCGCCGGCCCAGGATGCCGAGCACCTTGACCAGGGAGACGGCGAGGATCGCCCCGGCTCCCAGGGCGAGGGAACCAGTGGTCGTGTGCCCCGAGTCGAACGCGGGGACGACGATGTCGCCGACCACCCGGCCCACCACGTACGCGCTGGCCACCGTCGTCAGTCCGAACACACAACTACCGGCCACCGCGATCGCGAACCGACCTGGTTCGTCACGGATGGCCTGGCCGAGCACCCACATTCCGCGGCCCAGAACACCATTGTCCATGTCAGCTCAACTTCCGTTCTTGGTCCTTACAAGTTCTAGCCGTTGAACGTGACGAACGCATCTCGAATGCGATCTAGATCACTGTCCGTTACGCCGTTAGGATTCCCGAATGACCTCGTACGCGCTCCGCGAACGGCAACTCCTCGCTGACCTGCTGCTGGAGGTCGGCCCCGACGCCGCCACGCTGTGTGGCGGCTGGCGGACGCTGGACCTCGCGGTGCACCTGGTGATCCGGGAGCGCCGGCCGGACGCCGGGCTCGGGGTGTGGGTGCCGGCGTTCGCCGGCTGGACGGACAAGGTCGCGGCGTCCCTGCGCGAGCGGAGGAGCTACGCCGAGATCGTGGACCTGGTCCGCCAGCGGCCGTGGTGGATCGCCCCGGTGGACGAGACCATCAACCTCGTCGAGTTCTTCGTGCACCACGAGGACGTCCGGCGTGCCGCGAAGGGCTTCGAAGCCCGCGACCTCACCGAGGGCTTCGAGCACGCGGTCTGGGGCCGGCTGCGCGCCCTCGGCCTCCTCCTGGGTAACGAGTCGGTGCGGCTCGTGGCGCCGGGGGTCGGCGAGCGGACCGCCGGGACCTCGCCCACGGTGACGGTCACCGGGCCGCCGAGCGAGCTGGCGCTGTTCTGCTTCGGCCGGCAGCAGGTCGCGCAGGTGACGTATGACGGCCCGGAGGAGTCCGTGCAGGCCATCCGGTCGGCGAAGCTGGGCCTGTAGCCGTCGGCGGGGTACCCTCACGCAATATTGAAGGAACCTTGCAATAAGGAGCCGGCATGCTGATCCCCCGACCGACGTCGCACGAGCCCCGCCCGGGGCGGTTCACGCTCACGGCCGACACCGGCGTGCACGCGCCCGACGCGCCCGAGGTCGCGGATCTGCTCCGCGGACTGCTCGGCCCGGCCACCGGCCTCGCCCTGCCGGACGCCCCCGCCGGCCCCGGCATGATCGCGCTGCTCCTGTCGTCCGACGGCGGGTCGTCGGACAGCGGGTCGTCCGGCGGCGGGCCCGGCCCGGAGGGCTACACCCTCACGGTCTCCCCCGACGGGGTGCTGGCCACCGCCGACACCGTGGCCGGGCTCCGGTGGGCCGTGCAGACCCTGCGCCAACTGCTGCCCCCGTCGGTTTACTCCCCCACCCCAGTCGAGGCGGACTGGTCGATGCCGTGCGGCCGGATCGTGGACAGCCCCCGGCACGCGTGGCGCGGCGGCATGCTCGACGTGGGCCGCTGGCACCACCCGGTCTCGTTCCTGTACAAGTTCGCCGACCTGCTCGCCGCGCACAAGCTCAACCGGTTCCACCTGCACCTCACCGAGGACCAGGGCTGGCGGTTCGACGTGCGGCGGTACCCGCGACTGACCTCGGTCGGGGCGTTCCGGAGTTCCTCCCCGATCGGGCACACCCTCGACGACCTGTCCGACGACACCCCGCACGGCGGCTACTACACCCAGGACGAGCTGCGCGGCCTCGTCGAGTACGCCGCCCGGCTCGGCGTCACGGTCGTGCCGGAGATCGACCTGCCGGGGCACACCCAGGCGGCGGTCGCGGCGTACCCGGAGCTGGGCAACCGGCCCGACGTCCAGCACGCGGTGATGACCAGGTTCGGGGTCAGCGAACACGTCCTCAACGTGGAGAAGTCCACGGTCGACTTCATGCGGGGGGTGCTCGACGAACTCGTCGACGTCTTCCCCAGCGAGTACATCCACCTCGGCGGCGACGAGGTCCCGCCCAGGGAGTGGTCGGAGAACCCCGGCGCGCGGGCGCTGATGGCCGACCTGGGCCTGTCCTCGCCCGAGGGCCTCCTGGGCTGGTGGATCCGCCAGCTCGCCGACCACCTGGCCACCCGCGGCCGCAAGGTCATCGTGTGGGACGAGCTGGTCGGCGCCGGCGCCCCGGCCGACGCCGTCGTGATGGCCTGGCGCGGGCCGGAACGGGTCGACGAGGCCCTCGCGGCCGGGCATCCGGTGATCGCCACCCCGCAGAGCCACCTCTACCTCGACCACGCGGAGTCCCTGGCGCCGGGCGAGCCGTTGTCGATCACCGGGCCCCTGCCGCTGGAGAAGGTGTACGGCTACCAGCCCGGCGACGGGGTGCTCGGCGTGCAGGGCAACCTGTGGACGGAGTACCTGCCGAACGCGGCGCGGGCCGAGTACAACCTGCTGCCCCGGCTCGCGGCGGTGGCGGAGGTGGCGTGGGGCACGGCCGGGGACCTGACCGGGTTCCGGTCCCGGCTGGCTACCCAGGTGCTGCGGTACGAGGCGGAGGGCGTGGCCTACCGGCCGCTGGACGACTGAACGGCTCCGACGGTCAGCGGGGTGACTGCGGGCGCTGTCGGGGAGCCCGTGGTCGCCCCTGCCGGGGAGGCCGTGGTCGTCGTCGCCGGGGAGGTCCGCACGGCACGGGCGCCCCACAGGACGCCGCCCACCACGAGGACCGCGCCGACCAGATCCGTGGGGTGCGGGCGCTCGTGCAGGGCCAGCGCGGCGAAGCCCAGGCCGAAGAACGGTACGAGGAGGGCGAAGGACGACACGGTCGCCGCGTTGTACCGGCGCATCAGCGCGCCCCACACCCCGAACCCGAACAACGTGGACACCACGGCCCCCCAGAACACCGCGCCGGCCTCCGGCCAGCCGATCCCGCGCAGCGCGGCCAGGTCCCGCGAAGGTCCCTCGAACACCAGGGACAGCACGAGCAGCGGCCCGGTGGCCACGGCGCTCACCCAGACCATGAACCGCAGCGCGTCGGGGGCCGCGGCCCGCCGGGTGAGCACGTTGGACACCCCCCACGCCGCAGCGGCGCCGATCAGCAGCGTGAACGCCCCGAGCGGCAGGTCGCCGCCGATCCGCAGCCCCACGACGACGATCCCGCACGCGGCCACGGCCAGGCCGACGAGCTGGCGGCGGCGCGGCCTCTCGCCGAGGGCCACGAACCCGAAGACCAGGGTGAACCCGGCGGCGCTCTGCAGCAGGACCGAGGACAGCCCGGCCGGCATCCCGGCGTGGATGCTCCACAGCAGCAGGCTGTACTTGACCACCCCGAGGACCAGCCCGACCGCGATCACCCAGCGCCAGGCGACCCGGGGCCGGCCCAGGAACAGGATCGCCGGGAACGCCGCGAGGCCGAACCGCAGCGCGTTGAACAGCAGCGGCGGGATCGTCTCCAGCCCTATGTGTAGGAAGACGAAGTTGGCACCCCACACGGCGGCCACCAGCAGTGCCAGAACAAGATCACGGGGTCTCATGCCCCGAGAGTGCCCCCTCGAACCGTGAAGCACCAGTTCATATTTCTTCACGATTGATTTAGTGTTACTGCATGATCGAGCTCGCCCGGCTGCGCGCGCTGCACGCCGTCTCGCTGTACGGGACGGTGTTCGCCGCCGCCGACGCCCTGCACTGCACCCCGTCGGCGGTGTCCCAGCACCTCGGCAAACTCGAACGGGAGATCCGCGCGCCCCTCGTCGAGAAGGACGGCCGCCGGCTCCGGCTCACCGAGCTGGGCCGGGTGCTCGCCGACCACGCCGGCCGGGTCCTCGCAGCCGTCGAGGAGGCCGAGGCCGCCGTCGCCGCGCACCGGACCACGGTCGAGGGCCGGGTCACGGTCGCCTCCATCGCCACGGCGTGCCGGGGGCTGCTGCCGCACGCGTTGCAGACCCTGGCCGACGGGTACCCGGACCTCACCGTCGCCGTCCGTGAGGGCAACCCCAACATCGGCCTGGACCTCGTGCAGCGCGGGCTGGCCGACCTCGCGGTGGCCGACGACTGGCCCGAGGCGGCCCTGGACCTTCCGCCCGGCATGTCGCACCTCGAACTCGGGTTCGACGTCGCGGACCTGCTCGCCCCGGCCGGCCGGTTCACCGGGCCGGTCGCGCTGGCCGACCTGTTCGGCGAGCGGTGGATCTCGGCGACCCCGGGCGCTATCTGCCACACCTGGCTGCTGCGGGTGCTGCCCGGGGTGCGGCCGGACTTCCTGGTCGATGAGTTCGCGACCCAGTTCACCCTGATCGAACGCGGTTTCGGAGTGGCGCTGGTGCCCCGGCTGGCCCGGACCGGGGTGCCGGCCGGGGTGGACATCCTGGAGGTCACGCCGCCGCCGACCCGCCGGATGATCGTGGTGTGGCGCACAGCCGCCGGCGACCGGCCGGCGATCCGGGCGACCCTGGAGGCGCTGCGGACGGCGTGGGCGGCCCGGGGCTGACGCCGTGCGTCGACGAGGGCGTCGGGCCGCCGCCGCGCGCCGGGGACGCCCCGATTCGTAATCGAATGATGGTTTTGGGCGAAGCCCCGGTCCGTCCCAGGGGCTGGACGCGCTTAGGGTGGGGGCATGAGCGTGGCGATCCGGGTCATCCCCTGCCTAGACGTGGACAACGGGCGGGTCGTGAAGGGCGTGCGGTTCGCGGACCTGCGCGACGCCGGCGACCCGGTGGAACTGGGCGCGACCTACGACGCCGCGGGCGCCGACGAGCTGACCTTCCTCGACGTGTCCGCCTCCGTGGCCGGACGCGGCACGATGCTCGATGTCGTGCGGCGCACCGCGGAGACGGTGTTCATTCCGCTGACCGTCGGCGGCGGGGTGCGCAGCGTGGACGACGTCAACGCGCTGCTGCGCGCCGGGGCCGACAAGGTCGGGGTGAACACCGCGGCGATCAGCCGGCCCGAGCTGATCCGGGAGATCGCCGAACGGTTCGGCAGCCAGGTGCTCACGCTGTCACTGGACGTGCGGCGGACCGGGGCGGATTCCGGCGACACCCCGTCCGGAAGCCCCCGTTACGAGGTGACCACGCACGGCGGCCGGCGCGGCACCGGCATGGACGCCGTGGCCTGGGCCGCCCGCGCCGCCGAACTCGGTGCCGGTGAGCTGCTGCTGAACTCGATCGACGCGGACGGCACGAAGGCGGGGTTCGACCTGGAGCTGATCCGCACCGTCCGGGCCGAGGTCGACATCCCACTGATCGCGAGCGGGGGCGCGGGGGCGGTCGGGGACTTTCCGGCCGCGGTGGCGGCCGGGGCGGACGCGGTGCTGGCGGCGAGTGTGTTCCACTTCGGCCAGTTGAGCGTCGCACAGGTCAAAGAAGCCCTTCGAGCAGCAGATCTCCCGGTGCGCTGAGCCCGTCGTTGCCCGGGTCGTCGGCGCTGAGGCCGGCGGAGTCCCGCCAACCGGCCCGCTCCGGCGCGGTCGGCTCCTCCGGGTGGTAGGCCTCGACCTCCACCTGGACCAACTGCTCGGGGTGCAGCAGCCGGGTCACCACCACGGTGGCCGCCGGCTTCACCACCCCGAACAGCTCCCCGTGCGCCCGCCCCACGGCGTCGGCGTGCATCGGGTCGGTGATGTACATCCGGGTCCGCACCACGTCGCCCACCGAGGCGCCGGCGTCCACGATCGCGTCGAGCGCGATCCGGAACGCCTCCTTGGTCTGGCCGGCCGGGTCGCCCACGCACCGGACGTCGCCCTGCACCGTGGCCGTGCACCCGGCGGTGACGATCCAGGGGCCGGCCTTCACGGCCCGGGCGTAGCCGTACAGGCTCTCCCACGGGCCGCCGGTCGTCAATCGCTCCACAGACATGCCCTGATAACGCCAGGACACATCTATTCGACACTGGCCTTATCGGACAGTTTCGGGGCCACCGGGGTGGTCGGTGGCCCCGAAACCGGTCATACCGTGATAGACCAACCCGACAGGTTGCCGAAGTTCCAGGCCTTCACGTCGGTCACCCGCAGCGTCCAGGTCCCGGCCGCCGGCGAGGAGACCCCGGACACCGGGTAGGTGCCGCCGTTGTAGGAGGTGCAGCTCCCGCCGGCCTGCTTCACCGGGTACTGCGCCCCGTTCGGCCCCACCAGCGTGATCTCCAGGTCCGAGCCGCACCAGTGCGAGGCGGTCACCTTCACCGTCACCGTGCCGGCCGCGCTGCCCGGGGCGGTCGACGTGACCGGGCTGTCCAGGGTGCCCGGGTCGGGGATGAACCCGAACTGGGTGCTGGTGAACGTCCGGCCGGCCGGCGGGGCCGTGGTCGGCGGCTGGCTGGTCGGCGGCCGGGTGGTGGGCGGGGCCGTCGTGGGCGTCCCGGTCGTCGGCGGGGCCGTGGTCGGGGTCGACCCGCCGGTGTAGAGGGTCAGGCCCCACTTGGTCAGGGCCTCGCTGACCGGCTGGAAGATGGTGTTCGGGTCGCTCTGCCCGCAGCCGTTCCCGCCGCCGGAGTGGATGCCGACCGCCTTGGCCGTTGCCCCGGTGCCCATCACGTACGCGCCGCCGGAGTCGCCGCCGGCCGAGCACGCGTTCGTCTCCGACAGGCCGTCGATGATCAGGCCGTTGCCGTAGTCCACCGACTCGTTGACCTTCGTGACCGTGCCGCAGGTCCAGTGGCTGGTGTTGCCGGACTTGCAGATCGCGGTGCCGACGACGGCCTCGGCCACGCCGTTCACGCTGACCGCCGCGCCGCCCCAGGTGTTGACGGAGTTGCTGAGCGTCCAGGCGTTGGCGTGGTTGACGGCCACGACGCCCATGTCGCCCTCGCGGGCGTTGACGCTGCGGCTGCCGCCCACATTGGACGTGCCGAGCTGCTCGCCCTTGGTGCCGGAGGAGTTCTTGCCGTACGCGGCCTGGTTCGCGTCGTTCGTGCAGTGCCCGGCTGTCACGAAGTGCCTGCCTCCCGAGGAGTCCGTGGCGGCGAAGGCGACGGAACAGTTGGACTCCGTCCCCGGCCACCACGGGTCGCCGGCCTGCACCACGCCGGTCTGCTGCACGAACGGCCGGGCCACCGTCTCCACCCGGACCGCGTCGCCGAGGGCCTTCGCGCGGGCCGTGAAGTCGGCGGCGGCGACGGTGTCGTACACCGACACGACGACGCTGTTGCTCCTCGCGTCCACGCCCCAGCTCGCCACCCCGGCGGAGCCGCCCTCGGCGAGCCGGCCGATGTTGCGCGCGATGCCGGACAGCTCGGCGGCGGAGTGCGTGACGTTCCTCGGTACGGCCCCGGCGGCCCTGACCCGGGCGGCGGCGTCCGCGTCGGACACCGCGACCGTCAGCTTGCCGGTCGCCGGGTCGAACCACGAGCTGGCCACCAGGTCCCCGCCGAGGGCCCCGGCCGCCCGGTTCGCCGACTCCTGCTGGTCGAGGCGGGTCCGCGCCTGTGAGGCGGTGAGGCCCAGGTCGCGCTGCATGCCGGCGAGCATCTCGGGGGACGCGGCCGTGCCGCCGCCGGCACCGTAGCCGGCCAGGGCCGGATATCCGGCCGCCACTCCCGTCGTCACCAGCGCGGCCGTGGTCACGGCCAGCCAGATACTGCGTTTCATCTGCGCACATCCTCTGTGATCGATGGTGTGCGACGAAACGCTAGGCATCGACAGGCGTGCGCGATACGGGGAATTCCCTTGTCCCCCCAGGGAAATACGGACAGTTATTTCACCGTGACAAGATCGGAACCCCCTTTCACCCTGTGTTAAGGAATTGTGCAGTAACGTCATCGAGACATTCGCGTGGACAGGGGGTGGACGATGCGACTCATCGGCCCCGCCGTCACCCTCACCCTCGTCGGGCGCGACGAGCTGCTCGCCGAGCTGCGCGCCCGGCTGGACCGGGACGGCCAGGTCCTGCTCACCGGCCCCGACGGCGCAGGCAAGACGGCACTGCTCGACGCGGTGGTCGCCGGCACCGACGGGCCGTGCCTACGGGCCGGGGCCGTGCCGGCCGACGTCACGACGCCGTACAGCCTGGTCGCCGAGGTGCTGGGCGCCGTGCCGGCCGAGTTCGTCGCGGCCCTGCCCGGGCCGCAGCGCGCCGCCGTGCACGCCGTCCTGCGGCTCGCCGACCCGGCCCCCGGCCAGCCGGACCGGCTCGCCCTGCGGATCGCGGTGGCGACCCTGCTGCACCGCACGGCCCCGGCCCTGATCGTCGTCGACGACGCGCAGTGGGCCGACCCGGACAGCGTCGCGGTCCTCGGGCACGCGCACCGGCGCACCGACCCCCACATCCCACTCCTCGTCGCGGAGCGTAACGGCTGCGGGGGTCCCGGCCGGGCGCTGTGCCCCTCGCCGGTGACCGAGCTGGGCGTCCCACCATTGAACTCCGACGATGTGGCGGCGTTCCTCGAGGCCCACGGGCTGCCCTGCCGGCTCGTCGGGCCGGTGCACGCGGCGAGCGGGGGGAACCCGTACCTGATGCTGGAGATCGGTCGGGCCGTGGCCGCCGGCGCCGGCAGCACCCGGCCCCTCGACGACGTCGCGCTGCCCGAACGGCTCCGCGACCTGATCGGCGCCCGCCTCGCCGCCGTGCCCCCGGCCGTGCTCGCCACCCTGCTGCCGGCCGCACTGACCGCCGCCCCCACCGTGGCGCTGCTCCGCCGGGCCGGCCGGGCCGACGCGGCGGAGGAACTGGCCGTCGCGGAGGCCGCCGGGCTGGTCACGGTGTCCGACGGCGGGGCCGTCGCGTTCACGGCCGGCGTGCTGGCCACCGCACTGGCCGCCGAGGCGTCCTGGGACGAGCGCACCTCGTGGCACGCGGCGCTCGCCGACCTGGCCGCCGACCCGCTCGACCGGATCCGGCACCGCGCCCTGGCCACCGACGTGCCCGACGAGGAACTCGCCGAGGAGCTGTGCGCCGCCGGCCGGTCGGCCCGCGACCGGGCCCGCTCGGCGGAGCTGCACATCCTCGCGGCCGAACGCACCCCGCTGTGCCACCCGGAGGGCGCCGAACGCCGGCTGCTCACCGCCGCCGAGGAGGCCGGGCACGCCGGCCGCACCGACCTGGCCCGGTGGGCCGCCGACGCGCTGCTCGCCCGGGCCACGGCCCCGGCGGTCCGGGTCCGCGCGCACCTGGCGATCGTCGACGCCGCCGGCCAGGCCCTCGACGACCTGGACGAGACGTTCGCCAGGGCCATCGCCGACGCCGCCGACGAGCCCGCGCTGCTCGCCGCCGTGCACCTGCGGCTCGCCTGGCGGGCCAACCTGTCCGAGGGTTCCCCGCAGCGGGCCAGGGCCGAGGCCGCGCGCGCGGCGACCCTCGCCGCCCAGGGTGGCGACCGGGTCATCGAGGCGATGGCCCTGACGATGCAGGCCCGCGTCGAACGCATTCTCGGGGTACCGGACTCCGCCCGCACCCTCCAGCGCGCGCTCGCCTGCGACGCCCCCGAGGCCCCGATGGGCCTGCGCAACACCCCCAGCTACCTGGCCGCCCGGCACGCCGTCTACGACGACCAGCTCCCCGAGGCGCGCGCCGCCCTGCTCGGCCTGCTCCCCGTCGCCGAGCGCACCGGGGCGGAGGACCTGATCGAGGTGCTGCGCAGCCTCGCGGAGGTCGAGGCCAAGTCCGGCCGGTGCGCCGCCGCCCTCGACCACGCGCACCGGGCCGTCGCCGTCAGCGAGGAGGCCGGCCTGTCCCCCGGCCCGTCGTGGTTCACGATGGCCCAGGTCGAGGCGACCGGGGGCAGTTTCGCCCGCGCGGCGGGCTACGCCGAACGCGGCGCGCACGCCTCCGAGGAGGAGCACGACGTCGTCTTCCTGTCCCGCAACCTGCACGTGTCCGGCCTGGTCAAGCTCGTCACCGGCGACGCCACCGGCGCGGTCACCGCTCTGCGCCGGGTCCGCGAGCTGGAGACCGCCGGCTACGTCCTCGACCCGGCCCTGCTGCGCTGGCACGCCGACCTGGCCACGGCGTACGTCGCGGCCGGCGACCCCGACGAGGGGTACGCGCTGATCGCCGCCACCCGGCTCACCGCCCTGGCCCTCGACCGGCCCGGGGTGCTCGCCGCGCTCAGCCGCGCCGAGGGCATCTACCGCGCGGCGCTCGGCGACGCCGCCGGAGCCGTCGACCTCCTCGACCGGGCGGCGCTGGACTTCGCGCTGCTCGGACTGCCGGTCGAACACGGCAGGACCCTGCTCGCCCTCGGCCAGGTCGAGAAGCGCCGCCGGCGGCGCGGGGCCGCCCGGGACGTGCTGACCGCGGCGCTGGAGGCGTTCGAGCAGACCGGGGCCCGGCCGTGGGTGACCCTGGCCGCCACGGCGCTGGACCGGCTGGAGAGCGGACCCGCCGAGCCCCGGGCGGCGGTCACCCAGCCGCTGACCGGGACCGAGGCCCGGATCGCCGAGCTGGTCGGACAGGGGGCGAGCAACCGGGAGGTGGCCGCGACCCTGTTCCTCAGCGTGAAGACGGTGGAGGCGACGTTGACCCGGGTATACCGCAAACTGGGCGTCCGCTCCCGCACCCAGCTCAGCACCCTGCTCCGGTCAGGCTGACCGCAGCACCGCCAGGGCCTCGGTCACCGTGAACGCGCCGGCGTACAGGGCCTTGCCGGCGATCACGCCCTCCAGGCCCGGCACCGTGGACAGTGCGCGCAGGTCGTCCAGCGTGGACACCCCGCCGCTGGCCACCACCGGCTTCGACGTGTACGCGCACAGGTCCCGGTACAGCTCCAGGTTCGGGCCGGACAGCATGCCGTCCTTGGTGACGTCGGTGACCACGTACCGCGCGCAGCCGGCCAGCTCCAGACGGTCGAGGACCTCGTACAGGTCGCCGCCCTCCTTCGTCCAGCCCCGGGCCGCCAGGGTCCGGCCCCGCACGTCGAGCCCGATCGCGACCCGGTCGCCGTACTCGCCGACGATCCGGTCGCACCACTCCGGGTCCTCCAACGCCGCGGTGCCGATGTTCACCCGGGTCGCGCCCGTGGCCAGCGCCGCCTCCAGGGACGCGGTGTCCCGGATCCCGCCCGACAACTCGACCTTCGTGTCCAGCCGGGCGACCACGTCCGCGAGCAGCGCGGCGTTGGAGCCCCGGCCGAACGCCGCGTCCAGGTCCACCAGGTGGATCCACTCCGCGCCCTGGTTCTGCCAGTCCAGCGCGGCGGACAACGGGTCGCCGTAGGAGGTCTCGGTACCGGCGGCGCCCTGGGTCAGGCGCACCGCCTGCCCGTCGGCGACGTCCACGGCGGGCAGCAGTTCCAGCGTCATCGGGTTCTCCGGTCCAGGGTCATCACGATCAGGGCGGGACTCGCCACCAACAGCAGCACCGTGATCGCGAGCTGCGCCGGGAACGAGTCCAGGTAGAACCAGGTGAGGAAGAGCAGCGCGACGGCCACCAGCACGATGCCGGCCCGCTCGGCGCGGCTGCGGCGGGGGCTGATCCGACCGGTACCCCTCCGGCGCGGGCGGAACAACGCACGGACCCGGCGGCGGCGGTTCTCCCGACGCTCCGCCCTCAGCCGGCGCGCCTGGCCCTCGGCCAGCCGGGCGGCCCGCTTCTGCGCCCGCACCTTAGCCACGGCACACCCCGGTCACAGCGTCGCCACCCAGTTGCGCAGCAGCCGGGCCCCGGCGTCGCCGGACTTCTCCGGGTGGAACTGGGTCACCGACAACGCCCCGGCCTCCACTGCGGCCACGAACTCCTCGCCGTGGGTGGCGGTGGTGACCCCCGGGGCGTCCCACGGCCGGGCCGCGTAGGAGTGCACGAAGTAGAACCGCTCGCCCTCGACGCCGTCGAACAGCACCGACCCGGGCGCGACGGCGACCGGGGACCAGCCCATGTGCGGCACCACCGGCGCCTTGAGCCGGGTCACCCCGCCCGGCAGCAGACCCAGGCCTTCGGTGTGCGTGCCGTGCTCGTCGCCGTACCCGAACATGATCTGCGCGCCCACGCAGATGCCCAGGACCGGCCGCTCCCGCCGCAACCGCTCCCGGATCGTGGCGTCCCCGCCGAGGGCCAGCAGGCCCGCGACGCACGCGGCGTAGGCGCCCACGCCGGGCACGACCAGTCCGTCGGCCTCCAGCGCGAGCGCCAGGTCGTCGGTCACCGTGACGTCCGCGCCGGCCCGGACCATGGCCCGCTCGGCGGAGCGCAGATTGCCCGAACCGTAGTCCAGGACGACGACCCGGCTCACTTCGGCAACATCCACAGGATGCCGCCGAGGAGCGACAGCACGCCGAGGAGCCCGACGATCGCGATCACCGGCTTCGGCCGGTCCTGCTGCTGCAACGACCACGCGCCACCGAACAGGATGCCCGCCAAGGCGAGAAGAACGATGCTCAAAGAATTCCCTTGGTACTCGGAACGTCCGTGCCCTCGATCCGGATCGCGTCCCGCAACGCCCGGGCGACGGCCTTGAACTGGGCCTCCACCACGTGGTGCGCGTCAGGCTGGGCTCCGGGCCGCGCGGCCCGCTGCACGGTCACGTGCAGGGTGATCCTCGCATGGTGGGCGAACGACTCCCAGATGTGCCGGGTCATGCTCGTCGGGTACGCCGGCCCGATCAACGGCGCGAGCCCCGCCGGTTCCTCGTGCACGCAGTACGGCCGGCCGGACAGGTCGACCACCGCCTGGACCAGCACCTCGTCGAGCGGCACGATCGCGTGCCCGAACCGGCGCACCCCGAGCTTGTCCCCGGCCGCCTCGGCGAACGCGTCGCCCAGCCCGATCGCCGTGTCCTCCAGCGTGTGGTGCGCGTCGATGTGCAGGTCACCCTCGACGGCGATGTTCATGCCGATGCCGCCGTGCCGGCCGAGCTGGTGCAGCATGTGGTCGTAGAAGCCGACCCCGGTGGACACCGTGACCGGGCCGCCGTCGAGGTCCAGCTCGACGAGGACCTTGGTCTCCTTGGTGACCCGCTCGACCCGTCCGGTCCTCACAGTGACTCCTTCACAGCCTGCAGGAATGCGTCCGTCTCCTCCGCCGTGCCGGCCGTGACGCGCAGCCAGCCCGACAGGCCCACATCGCGGACCAGCACGCCCGCCGCCAGCAGCTTCTCCCAGAAGACCGCCTGGTCGCCGCCCACCTCGAACAGCACGAAGTTCGCGTCGGAGTCGGCGACGGTCAGGCCGAGGCCACGCAGCTCCGCGACGATCCGATCCCGCTGGGCCTTGATGGCCGCCACGGTGCCGAGCAGGACAGCGCGGTGCGCCAGGGCCGCGCGCGCCGCCGCCTGGGTCAGCGCCGACAGGTGGTACGGCAACCGGACCAGCTGCACCGCGTCCACCACGGCCGGGCTCGCCGCCAGGTACCCGAGCCGGCCGCCGGCGAACCCGAACGCCTTGCTCATCGTCCGGGTCACGATCAACCGGGGGAACTCCGGCAGCAGGTCCAACGCGCTGGGCGTGCCGGCCCGGCGGAACTCCGCGTACGCCTCGTCCACGACGACCATGCCCCGGGCCACCCGCGCCACGGAACGGATCGTGTCCAGGTCCAGCGCCGTGCCGGTCGGGTTGTTCGGCGAGCACAGGAAGACCACGTCCGGGTCCGCCGCGCGCACCTGGGCCACCGGGTCGGCCAGCGCGAAGTCCGCCGTGCGCTCCCCGGCGATCCACGTCGTGCCCGTGCCCAGCGCGAGCAGCGGGTGCATCGAGTAGGTGGGCGTGAACCCGAGCGCCGAACGCCCGGGGCCGGCGAACACCTGCAGGATCTCCTGCTGCACCTCGTTGGAGCCGTTGGCCGCCCAGATCTGGGCCGTGGTCACGCCCAGGTAGTCGGCCAGGGCCGCGCGCAGGGCCACGGCGTCGCGGTCCGGGTAGCGGTTGAGCTGGGAGAGCTCCGCGCCGAGGGCCGCCGAGATCGCGTCGACGACCTCCGGCGGCACCGGGTAGGAGTTCTCGTTGGTGTTCAGCCGGACGGCGACGTCGAGCTGCGGGGCGCCGTAGGGCGACATGCCCTGGAACTCCGGCCGGACCGGCAACGCGCCGCCGACCGACTGTTCCGCCGCGCCTTCGGATCCCGGCGCGCTCACCGGAACCTCGCCGTGACGGCCTCGCCGTGCGCCGGCAGATCCTCGGCCTCGGCCAGCGTCACCACGTGCCCGGCGACCTCCCGCAGCGCCGCCTCGTCGTACTGGATGACGTGCACGGCCTTGAGGAACGTGTGCGTGCTCAGCCCCGAGGAGTGCCGCGCGCAGCCGCCGGTGGGCAGGACGTGGTTGGACCCGGCGCAGTAGTCCCCGAGCGACACCGGGGACCAGGCCCCGACGAAGATGGCCCCGGCATTGCGGACCCGGTCGGCGACGGCCGGCGCGTCGGCGGTCTGGATCTCCAGGTGCTCGGCGGCGTAGTCGTCCACCACCGCGAGCCCCTGCTCGATGTCGCTGACGAGCACGGTCCCCGACTGCGGTCCGGTCAGCGCCTCGCGCACCCGGGGCGCGTGCTTGGTCACCGCGACCCGGCGCTCCAGCTCCCGGTCGACGGCGTCGGCCAGCGCCACGCTCGTCGTGACCAGCACGCTCGCAGCCAGCGGGTCGTGCTCGGCCTGGCTGATCAGGTCGGCGGCGACGTGCGCCGGGTCCGCCGTGTCGTCGGCGAGGATCGCGATCTCCGTCGGGCCGGCCTCGGAGTCGATGCCGACCGTGCCACGGAGCAGCCGCTTGGCGGCGGTCACCCAGATGTTGCCCGGCCCGGTGATCATGTCGACGGGCCGGTTCTCCTCGGTGCCGTAGCCAAGGGCGGCGATGGCCTGGGCGCCGCCCATCGCATACACCTCCGTCACGCCGAGCAGCGCGCACGCCGCGAGGACCCTGCGGTCCGGCAGGCCGTCGTTGTCGGCCTGCGGCGGGCTGGCGACCACGATCTGGCCGACGCCGGCCACCTGGGCCGGGACGACGTTCATGACGACACTCGACGGGTACATCGCCAGGCCGCCGGGCACGTAGAGCCCGACCCGCCCGACGGGCAGCCACTTCTCGGTGACCGTGCCGCCGGGGGCGAGGGTGGTGGTGTGCGAGGGCCGCAGCTGGGCGGCGTGCACGACCCGGACCCGGGCGATCGCCTCCTCGAGGGCCGCGCGGACCGGCCCCTCCAGGGCGTCGGCCGCCTTCGCGATCTCCTCGACCGGCACCCGCAGGCTCGGGATCACCACGTGGTCGAACCGATGCGTGGCCTCCTTGACGGCGGCGGCCCCATGCTCGCGGACCGCCTCCACGACCGGCCGGATCTGTTCGATCGCGGCGGTCACGTCGAACCGGGCGCGGGGCAGCAGCCCGCGCGGATCCCTGGTGTCACCCCGGAGGTCGATGCGGTTCAGCACCTGTTCAGCCTAGTCGGCGCTCCCAGCCACCGGACGGCTCGGTCCCAGCATCCGATCTCCCCGTGACCAGGGTCACCCCGATCAAACCCATCATCGTGTACGAGTGGGGCCCGACCCGGCTTCCAGCGGCCGGACGCCCGCCACCAACCGCCCACATGAGGATCACCCCACCGGGCGCCGCCCCGCCGAGGGCCGGCGCGGCCGGGGGAGGCCCCTCCGTAGTCAGATAATGGGGTTGATCTTCAGTCGGAGCCCGGGCGGAGGCCCGGGAAGCGGGACCAGCCGGCGATCATGGTGTAGGTGAAGACCGCCGCCAACGCCTGGGCCGCCAGCGCGCCCCTCGGGAACACCGGCACGTCGAGAATCCGGAGGAACTCCCCGGAGTTCATCGACGCCGGCCGGTAGAACTGCCAGCCCACGTGCGCCGTCGTCTTCAGCGACAGGTAGTCGTCCAGCCCGATCCTGCGGCCGATCTGCCAGGCCAGGCACGCGCCGAGCAGCGAACCGACCATCAGCCCGACCAGCACGAACGCGCCCCGCCACCGGCGCAGCAGCAGCCAGCAGGCCAGCCCGAGCAGAATCCCGGCACCGAGGCCGATCAGGGTGAACACGACATCGGCGCCGACGTACTCCTCCGGCTCCGCGTCCGTGTAGAACAACCCGTCGGCGGTCATCTGAAACAGCACCCGGGGGGCCAACGCCGACCACAGCACCCCGAGCGGCGCCCCGAGGGTCGCGATCGTCAGGACGACGAGCAGCCCCGCCAGGATCTCCCGCGGCCAGTCCCGGCGCGGCCGGGGCGGGACCGGGGTCCCATAGAGGCCCGTTTCGGGCCAGATCGGGGACGGCGGGGTCGGATACTGCTCCGCGGTGCTCACCCGGCCCATACTAGGTGCGCGCGCCAGACCCCGTCCCCCGCGCTCCGGCGCGGGGGACGGGCCCATCGGCATCCGGGCCGGCGCGGGACGGCGGCGGACCGCGATCCGGCGTGCCCCGCGCCGCGGCGCCCAGGCCCTTCGGCACCCGTGCCGAAGCGGGACAGCGGCATACCGCGGTCCGGCGTGCCCGGGTGGTGGTGGCCGGGCCGACCCGCTCGCCGAGCCGCACCGAGCACCTCCGGCACAGCTGAGCCGAACCGGCGACCGAGCACCCCCGGCACATCTGAGCAGGACCGGGCGACCGACCTCCGACACACCTGCCGAGCGGCCGTGACCCGAACGGCCCCGACTAGTCCACGCCCCCCGCGCCGAACAGCGTCTTGATCTCCGAACGGAACGCCACATCGTTGCGGACCTTCAGATCCGGCCCCAGCGCGAGCAGCGTCTCCCCGCCCCGGCTGCGCAGCCGCAGGTGCACCGAGCAGTCGCCACGGTGCCCGAGCAGGATCCGCTTGAGCTCCAGCACGGTCGGTTCCACGATCTTGTCCCAGGTCGAGTTCAGCACCACCGGCGGGTTCGCGGCCAGGTCGGCCTCGGAGACCTCCAGGATCAGCATGTCCGAGCCGACGACGCTGATCGCCTGGTCGCGCTTGTTCACGTGCCCCTTGACCGTGACGACGATGTCCTCGGCGAGGTGGTGCGACAGCAGCTCGTACGTCTTCGGGAAGAACAGCACCTCGACCGAGGCGTCCAGGTCCTCGAGCATCACGATCGCCCAGCTCGCGCCCTGCTTGGTGATCCGACGCTGCACCCCGGAGATCATGCCGGCGATCGTGACGGGCATCCGGTCGTTGACGTCCTCGTCGATCACCTCGACGATGCTCTGCTCGGAGTTGGCCTTCAGGATCCGCTCGGCCCCGGCGAGGGGGTGGTCGGAGACGTAGAGCCCCAGCATGTCCCGCTCGAAGGCCAGCAGCTCCTTGCGCGGCCACTCGGTCGGGGTGAACTGCAGGTCCAGCCCCACCAGGCTGTCGTCGGAGTTCTCCTCCAGCCCGCCGAACAGGTCGAACTGCCCGACGGCCTCCTGGCGTTTGAGCCCCACGACCGCGTCGATCGCGGTCTCGTGCAGCTCGACCAGGCACTTGCGGGTGTGCCCGAGGGAGTCGAACGCACCGGCCTTGACCAGCGACTCGACGGTCCGCTTGTTGCAGACCACCAGCTCGGACTTCGACAGGAAGTCGGGGAAGGAGGTGTAGTTGCCCTTGGCCGCACGGGTGGCGACGACCGAGGCCACCACGTTCGTGCCGACGTTACGGACCGCGCCCAGCCCGAAGCGGATGTCCCGCCCGATCGGGGTGAACGCGCCGGCGGACTCGTTCACGTCCGGGGGGAGGACCTTGATGCCCATCTTGCGGCACTCCCCCAGGTACATCGCCATTTTGTCCTTGTCGTCGCCGACGGACGTGAGCAGCGCCGCCATGTACTCGGCGGGGTAGTTCGCCTTCAGGTACGCCGTCCAGTACGAGATCATCCCGTAGGCGGCGGTGTGCGCCTTGTTGAACGCGTAGTCGGCGAACGGGACCAGGATGTCCCACAGCGCCTGGGTGGCCTCGTCGGAGTATCCGCTGCGCCGCATGCCGTCGCGGAACGGGATGAACTCCTTGTCGAGGACCTCCTTCTTCTTCTTGCCCATGGCCCGGCGCAGGTTGTCGGCCTGGCCGAGGGTGTAGCCGGCGAGCTTCACCGCCGCGCGCTGGACCTGCTCCTGGTAGACGATCAGGCCGTAGGTGACGCCGAGGATGTCCTCCAGGTCCGCCTCGAGCTCCGGGTGGATCGGGACGATCTCCTGCTGCTTGTTCTTGCGCAGCGCGTAGTTGATGTGCGAGTTCGCGCCCATCGGACCGGGCCGGTACAACGCGAGGACGGCCGAGATGTCCTCGAAGTGGTCGGGGCGCATCAGCTTCAGGAGCTGGCGCATCGCGCCGCCGTCGAGCTGGAACACGCCCAGGGTGTCGCCCCGGCAGAGCAGCTCGTACGTGGGGGCGTCGTCCAGCGGCAGCGACAGCAGGTCGATCTTCCGGCCGGTCGTGTGCTCCACGTTCTTCACGGCGTCGGCCATGATCGTGAGGTTGCGCAGGCCGAGGAAGTCCATCTTCAGCAGGCCGAGCGTCTCGCACGTCGGGTAGTCGAACTGGGTGATGATCGTGCCGTCGGCGTCCCGACGCATCAGCGGCACGTGGTCGATCAGCGGCTCGGCGGACATGATGACGCCGGCCGCGTGCACGCCGGTCTGCCGGACCAGGCCCTCCAGCCCCCGGGCGACCTCCATCACCTTGGCCACGTCGGGCTCGGTGTCGACCAGCTCGCGGACCGCGCCGGCCTCGGCGTAGCGCGGGTGCTTCGGGTCGAAGATGCCCGACAGCGGGATGTCCTTGCCCATCACGGCCGGGGGCATCGCCTTGGTGATCTTGTCGCCCAGCGCGTACGGGAACCCGAGCACCCGGCCCGAGTCCTTGATCGCGGCCTTGGCCTTGATCGTGCCGAACGTGGCGATCATGGCCACCCGGTCCGCGCCGTAGCGCTCCGTGACATACCGGATCGTCTCGTTGCGGCCATGCTCGTCGAAGTCGACGTCGAAGTCGGGCATCGAGACGCGCTCGGGGTTGAGGAACCGCTCGAAGATCAGGCCGAACGCGAGCGGGTCGAGGTCGGTGATGCCCAGCGCGTACGCCACGATGCTGCCGGCCCCGGAACCACGCCCCGGCCCCACGGAGTGCCCGTTGCGCTTGGCCCACATGATGAAGTCGGCGACCACCAGGAAGTACGACGGGAAGCCCATCTGGAGGATGACGCCGATCTCGTACTCCGCCTGGGCGCGGTGCTCCTCGTCGTAGCCGGCCGGCCAGCGCCGCTCCATGCCGGCCCAGACCTCCTTGCGGAACCAGGTCTCCTCGGTCTCGCCGTCGGGCACCGGGAAGATCGGCATCAGGTTCTTGTACTTGAACATCCCCTCCGTCTCGACCTTGGAGGCGACCAGCAGGGTGTTCCTGCAGCCCTCGGCCCAGATGTCGGAGGTGTCGATCGCGCGCATCTCGTCGGCGGACTTGATGTAGTAGCCGTCGCCGTCGAACTTGAACCGGTTCGGGTCGGACAGCAGCGAGCCGGACTGCACGCACAGCAGCGCGTTGTGCGCGTCGGCCTCCTCCGGCCGGGTGTAGTGCGAGTCGTTCGTCACCACCGGCGGGATGTTCAACCGGCGGGAGATGTCGATCAGCCCGTCGCGGACCCGGCGCTCGATGGACAGCCCGTGGTCCATGATCTCCAGGAAGAAGTTCTCCTTGCCGAAGATGTCCTGGTACTTCGCGGCGGCCTTCAGCGCCTCCTCGTCGTGCCCGAGGCGCAGCCGGGTCTGGATCTCGCCGGAGGGGCAGCCGGTGGTGGCCATGATCCCGGCCGAATACTCGGCGATCAGCTCGGTGTCCATCCGGGGCTTGTAGTAGTAGCCCTCCATCGAGCCGCGCGAGTTGAGCCGGAAGAGGTTGTGCAGCCCCTCGGCGTTGCGGGCCCACATCGTCATGTGGGTGTAGCCGCCGTTGCCGGAGACGTCGTCGCCCTTCTGGTCGGGCGTGCCCCAGTTGATGCGCTTCTTGTCGAACCGCGACGCCGGCGCCAGGTAGGCTTCGACGCCGATCACCGGGGTCACCCCGGCGGCGGTGGCCTGCTTGTAGAAGTCGTACGCCCCGTGCATGTTGCCGTGGTCGGTGATCGCGACAGCCGGCATCTCCTGCCGGTTGACCTCGGCGAACAACTGCTTCATCCGGGCGGCGCCGTCCAGCATCGAGTACTCGGTGTGCACGTGCAGATGCACAAAAGAGTCACTCATCGGCGGCAGCCTCCTCTGGAGTTGGGAACGCCCCCGAGCCTAACCGCACCCCCCGACAAGACCCCAAACCGACGCGGGGTCAGAACCCGTCGCTCACCGCCGTCGCCGCCTGTAACCACGCCATCCGGGTCTCCGGCTTCAGGCTCGCGTAGTCGATGGACGAGCCCGACTCCAACGCCGGGTCATACGGCACCACCGCCACCGTCCTGGTCCGGCTCTGGAAGTGTTTGACCAGGTCAGCGAGCATCGGAGACGGGGTCGGTGTCGGGCACGACAGCAGGGTCACGGCGTTGGCGACGATGTCGCCCATGCCCATCTCCTCCAGCAGGTCCAACATCCAGTCCGCCGTGAACGCCGCGTCCTCGCGGGGGACGGACGTCACCACGAGCTGGTCGGCGGCCTTGATCACCGTCTGCCAGTTGGCGCTCTCCACGTTGTTGCCGGTGTCGACGCAGATCACGTCATGGGTACGCCGCAGCAGCTCCAGCACCCGCCACACCATCGGCGGATCGAGCAGCCGGGCCACCCGGTGGTCCTCGTCCCCGGCGAGCACGTCGTAGGACCCGTCGGCGGCGTGCCGGAGGAACTCGTCCAGCCGGTCGCGTAACTCCTCGCCGCTGGAGTTCTCCACCTCGACCAGGTTCTCGATCAGGTGCCGGATCGTGCGGGCGTGCCGGGCGCTGCCGGCGCGCAGGCCCAGGGTGCCGCGCAGCTCGTTGTCGTCCCAGGCCAGGACGCCCCGGCCCCGGGCGCTGCCGATCGTGGCCGCGCACAGCACCGTCGCGGTGGTCTTGTGCACCCCGCCCTTCGGGTTGGCGAACGCCACCACCTTGGCCGGGCCCATGTCGCGGCGCAGGCGGGCCACGTACTCGTCCACGGGGGACGCCTGAGCGCCCCGCTGGGCGCCGTTCGCGGCCTCGGCGGGGTCCGCGGCACGATCGCCCCTGCCCCGGCCCAGGAGACTCCGCCAGCGCGGCGCCGCCTCACCTGACCGGCTCCAGCCGGCCTCGGTTCGCTCCGCCACTGTGTTCGTCCTCTCGCCGGCCGCCGCCCCTCGACACGTCAGCGTATTCGCTTACCTAACGCTCCGGCGAGGGGCTGGGTGCGCGAACCTGACTCGGGGTGGGTGAGGCGGGCCACTCCGGCATCGGCCCGGTCGGCGGGGCGGACGGCGGCGGGGTCCGGGTGACCGAGGGACGCGGGGCCGGGGTCGGCGACGGGGACACCGGCACGTCGGCCGGGTCGGAGGCGATCGCGTGCTGCTCGGGGATCGGCGGCCGGAACACCGCCTGCTCCAGCCGGTCGAGCCCCGGGGTCGGGTCCACCGCGCGCACCCCGGGCCGCCGGGACAACTCTGCGAGGGCGGGCGGGCCTGCCCGGACCACCGCGGCGTAGACGCAGGAACAATGCTCCCGGTACGCCGTGGCCTCCAGCCCCGCCTCGGCGGCCCTGGCCTGGTACTCCTCCCGCAGCTCCCGCTCCCTCGGGCTGTCCCCGGTCAGCCGGCCGGCGAGGCGGGTGGCGATCGCCACCTCCTCCTCCTTGCGCACCGCCGCGGCGTCCATCCCCGCGACCACGTCGCCGGGCAGCTGGCGCACGTCGACGGCGATGACCTCGGTGGAGATGCCGGGCAGCGGGACCCGCAGGTAGACCCGGGAGGGGCGCGCGTTCTCCAGCAGGGGGCCGAGCCGGTCGGGGCCGAGGTACGCGGCGAGGGACACCAGGGCCAGGGTCGGCCGGTCCACGCCGGCCAGCCGCTCGCGGGCCCCGGCCACGTACGCCGGGATCGAGTCGCCGTCGGACACCCCGACCCGCAGCGGCGTACCCGCGGCATGGCCTCTGCCCGGCAACGCCTCCCGGGCTGACAGCACCGCGGCGAGCACGACGGCGACGGCGAGGGTCATCCCGACCGCGGCGAGGACCCCCCGCCGGTGCCTGCCCCCGGCGGCCCTGCGCAGCGCGGAGGCGAGCATGGGCACGACCCGCTGGTCCAACCGGCGGAGCAGGTCAGGCACGACGACTCCCTAGGGAGCGTCGCCCCGCAGGATGCGCAGCGCCCGCTCCAGATCCTCAGGGTAATCGCTGGTGAACTCAACGTAGTCCCCGGTCCCGGGGTGGGCGAAGCCCAGAGTCCGCGCGTGCAGCCACTGCCGGTCCAACTTGAGCCGGGCGGACAGCGACGGGTCCGCGCCGTATGTCAGATCACCGACACACGGATGCCGCAGGGCGGAGAAGTGCACCCGGATCTGATGGGTACGACCGGTCTCCAGGTGCACGTCGAGCAGGCTCGCGGCGGGGAAGGCCTCCAGCGTGTCGTAGTGCGTCACGCTCGGCTTGCCGCTGGACATCACGGCCCACCGGTAGTCGGCCGTCGGGTGCCGGTCGATCGGGGCGTCGATCGTGCCACGCGACGGGTCCGGGTGGCCCTGGACCACCGCGTGGTAGCGCTTCTCGACCGTGCGCTCCTTGAAGGCGCGCTTCATCACCGTGTACGCGCGCTCGCTCTTCGCCACCACCATCAGCCCGGTGGTGCCGACGTCGAGCCGGTGCACGACGCCCTGGCGCTCGGCCGCGCCGCTCGTCGAGATCCGGTAGCCCATCCCGGCGAGCCCGCCGATCACCGTCGGTCCGGTCCAGCCGGGGCTCGGGTGCGCCGCGACGCCGACCGGCTTGTTGACCACGACGATGTCGTCGTCGTCGTAGACCACGGCGAGGCCGTCGATCCGCTCCGGCCGGATGCTCGGCGGCTCCGGCGGCGGGGGCAGGGTCACCTCCAGCCAGGAGCCGGCCCGCACCTTGTCGGACTTTCCGGCCACGACGCCGTCGAGGAGGATGTTGCCGTCCTCGGCGAGGTCGGCCGCGACGGTCCGGGACACGCCCGTCAGCCGGGACACCGCCTGGTCCAGGCGCAGGCCGTCCAGGCCGTCGGGGACGGGCAGGGTACGACTCGTCATGCTCTCTCCGCCTTCACGACGCGGGTGCCGTTGAGCCGGCGCCCGGTCAGTTCGAGAACGACGGCCAGCCCGACCCCGCACACCAGCGCGGAGTCCGCGATGTTGAAGATCGGCCAGGCGTCGCCGTGCTTGTCGAACAGGCTGAGGAAGTCGATCACCGCGCCCCGCAGGGGGCCCGGCGGGCGGAACAACCGGTCCACCAGGTTGCCCGTCGCGCCGCCCAGGATCAGCCCCAGGGCGATCGCCCAGGGCAGGGAACGCAACCGGCCGGCGAACCGGACGATGACCGCGACCACGGTCAGGGAGACCAGGGTCAACCCGATCGTGTACCCGCTGGCGAGGCTGAACGCCGCCCCGGTGTTGCGGGCGAAGCTCAGATACAGCGCGCCACCGAGCAGCCGGATCGGCTCGTGGCCGTCCAGCTCGGCCAGCGCCCAGGTCTTCGTGCCGAGGTCAACGGCCAGCGTGGTCAGCGCGAGAAGCGCCAACCACAGCACTGGCCGTTTCTTATGTCCTGTTTCAGATGATTCGGGGGTACTCAGCGCCGCTCCTCCAGCTGCTTACACGTCACACACAAGGTAGCTGACGGGAAAGCGGCCAGGCGTTCGACCGGGATGGCGTTGCCACACTTCTCACAGTGGCCGTATCCGCCCTCGTCCACGCGCTCCAGCGCGCGTTCCAGCTGGGTCACCCGCTCGAGGAGGTTGTTGGCCAGCGAGATCTCCTGCTCGCGCTCGAAGGTCTTCGTCCCCGTGTCGGCCTGGTCGTCGCCGGCCGAGTCGGTGAGCCGCTCGCGCTGCATCTCGTTGGAATCGGTGATCATCTGGTCGTACTCGCCGCGCAGCTCCTCGAGCCGCTCGGAGAGCGCGGTGCGGATCTTCTCGGTGTCCGAGGCACTCCGGGCGGAGCCGCGGGCGGTCTTGCCGGCCACGCTCTTGGTGGCCGTACTGGTATCGGCTGGCTTGGCCATCGTCGCTCCCTTGGCCGCGGTTCGCGCGGCGGTCGGCGGTGCCTTCACGGGGGGTGTCGCCACGGCCTGGGCCGCGGCGGCCTTGCTGGTATTCGTTCCTGTTACGCGCTGAGGCTTGGCATCCTCGGTGATCTCGGCACCCGCCGCAGTCCTTTTATCGACCTTGGACGTTCGAGTCGTGTTCGCGGCCGCCGGCGCGGCCTTTCTCGTGGCACTTGCCGCCCTGGTGGCCGGTTTCGTGCCCTCCGACGCGGCTTTCGCGACGGCGGCACCGGTCGCCTTCGCCGGAGCTTTCGCGGCCTTGGCCGGCGTCTTCGTCGCTGCGGACTTCGTCGCCGCAGCCGTGGTCCGCAGGGACTTGGTCGCCTTGGCCGGAGCCTTGGCGGCCGTCGCCGGAGCGGTGACCTCGGCAGCCTCGGCCGGCGCGACCTTTCGGGTAACCCCCGCACGCTCGGCCATGACTGCCCCCAAAAATGGAAAAAAACGGGTACGCGGCGGGGCGCCGCGCACTCCAGAGGGTGGCAAGAATACGTAACGAATCGCCGAGCCACAAACACGCCACACCTGAGAGCGCGTTTTTACAATTTTACGCCCAGCCCCACCAAACCGGTCACAACTCGAGAAGATCCCGCAACCGTTCCGCGACCTGTGGCGTGTCCGGTTCCACGGTGAGCAACTTGTCCCGACTGGTGTGCCCGGTACGCAGAGCCACGGCCCGCGGCCGCAGGCCCAACGCGCTGGCCACGGCCTTGATCACGGCCTCGGTGGCCCGGCCGTCCACGGCGGGGGCCGACACGGCCACGACGAGCGCCGGCCCGTACGGCCCGGCATAGCTGCCGCCGACCTTCGTCCGGGAGGCGCCGGGGCGGACCCGGACGGCCACGATCATCGGCCCACCGACCGACCGAGCCTCAGGCCCTCGCCCCAGCCCCGCCTCAGGCCATGGCCCTGGCCCTGGCTCAGGCCTTGGCCCTGGGCTTGGCCCAGGCCCGGGCCTCGGGAGGTCAGCTCCTGCCGCCGAGGGCGGTGGCCGGCTCGCAGAGGCCGCACGGCGAGAAGCCGAGCGCCTGGGCCTCGCCCACCGGCAGCGGCTCGGGATCGCGGCCGACCAGGTGGTGGCAGCCGGACAGGTGGTAGCGGGGCCGGCCGTCGACGACCCAGACCCGCGTGGTCAGTCGCCCGATCCGGGAGGTGACCGCCGGCGCGACCTCCTGGGCCGCCGGCTCGTCCTCGGGGTCGTCCTCGTACTCCAGTTCCTCGTCGTCGAGGTCCGGGGTGGTGCGGTTGGCCGGTCCCGCGAACGCCGAGCCCCCGAGATGGCCCGGCGGCGGGGCGGCAGGTTCGGCCGCCCGCTCCGGCGGATCGGTGAGCCCCAGATAGCTGGAACCAGTCAGATGCCGGCGACCCGCCTCCGGAAGCTGGGAATCCGCAGCCAGCCCCAGCTCGGACAGCGCGCCCCCCAGGCCAGAGGAAGCCTGGCCGAGGTCAGACAGCGCACTCCCCAGGCCGGAGGAAGTCAGGCCGAGGCCAGATGGCGCCTGTCCCGGGCCGGACGTCGTCAGCCCCGGGCTGGAAACCGCGCCGCTCGCGCCGGACGCCGACCGCCCGGCTTCCGGCTCCGGGTCGGAACCCGCCTGCCCTGGCTCGAGGGTGGGCGTACTCGGGTCGGAGCCGTCCCGGCCCGAGTCGAAGGCCGCCGGTGAGTCGGAGAACACCCGCCCCGAGCCGTGGGCCGTCGGCGCGGAGCCGGAAAAGTCCTGACCTGAGCCTGCCGGCCCCGGGTCGGAGAACGCCTGACTCGAAGAGAAGGTCGACCGCTCCGGATCGGAAGACGGCTCACCAGCGTCGGAACCCGAACCGCCCAGGTCGGACAACGGCTCGCCTCTGCCGCCGGACGACCCCGACGCGCCGGGGGTGTCCGCAGCGGGCGTCGCGTGCCGGTCCCTGAACCAGTCGGGAGCCACGGTCTCAGCCGTCGTTATCCGCCCGGCCAGTCGGACCCGGTCGGCATACCTGCCTGACGGGTCCTCGCCCCCGGACGACTCGCTCGGAGAAGTGTCGGAGATCCGACTCTGTGCGATCACGGTCGCGCGGGAACTCGTCGGCGCGGCCGCGACCGGCTGGCGGGAGCCCCGGTAGATCAGGACCGCCGCCACGCCGCAGATCACGACCGCCGCGATGAGTAGCAGGTTCGACGCGTACGCCAACCCCGCGATGACGAGTGCCACCGCGACGAGGATGAGCAGAAGACTTCCGACCAACACGGGCTCACCCCCGCCGCGTCACAGATGAAAGGTCAGCGGCCCGGACCGTCGAGGGTGTTACGCCCCGTCGGACCGTACCCACCGCTGAGGCCGGCCGTGGCCAGCCCGCCGGCGGGGGTGCCGTTGCTCCGGCCGCTCTCGGCGCGGGTCAGCTCGTCCTCGAGCCCCTGTCCTTTGCCGGACAGGTCCCGCAGCTGGCTCTCCAGGTACGCCTTCAGGCGCGTCCGGTACTCCCGCTCGAAGGCCTTCAGCTCCTCAAGGTGCTTCTGCAGAGCGTTGCGCTTCGTCTCCAGGCCGCCCATGGCCTCCTGGTGCCGCTGCCGCGCGTCCCGCTCGAGCGCCTCGGCCTTGCCGCGCGCGTCCCGCGTGACCTCGTCGGCCTTGGCCCGGGCCTCGGCGAGCACCTTGTCCGCCTCGCGGCGGGCGTCGGCGACGTGGTCGTCGGCGGTGCGCTGGGCCATCATCAGCACCCGCAGCGCCTGCTGCTCACCGGCGTCGCCGCCCGCGGCACCGCCACCGGCGCTGATCTGCTCGAGCTCCTGCTGCATCTGACGGGCTGCCTGCTCGGCCGCCGCCTTCTCCCGCTGCACGCGCTCGAACTGCGACTTCAGGTCGGTCAGCTCGGCGACGAGGCGCGGGTCGTTACCCCCACCAGCGGGAGCCTGACGGCCACCACCAGCACCGGCGGTGCGGAGGTCGGTGTTCTCCTCGATCAGTCGGGCGAGCTCGCGCTCGACCTCGTCGAGGAAGGCGTCCACCTCGTCCTCGTCATAGCCCCGCTTGCCAATCGGGGGTTTCTTGAAGGCGACGTTGTGCACGTCGGCCGGGGTCAGCGGCATCGGAACTCCTCGGGTCAGTTAGAGGCCGCGCGGTCACACGGTCCTAGCGGCTAGGCCGCCCGGACCAGAGGCCCTACTACGAAGTACATCAGCACTAACACGATAGCGAGCAGAGCTAGGAAGGCCAGGTCCACGCTCACCGTACCAATCCTGAGCGATGGGATCACTCGCCTCAACGCCCGAAGGGGTGGTTCAGTGACGCTCCACACGCACTCCATCGCTGCGGCGGCCCCACGTCCGGGCCGCCAACGACGGGACAGGGAGCGAACCCAATCCAACACAATCCGGGCGAGGAGGAACAGGAAAAATACGTATAGGAGCAGGTAGACGACCTGAACGACGTTCGACAGCACCGGCCCCGCGCCCTCGCTTCAGCTCTGGTGGAAGAACCCGCCCTCGGCGATCTTCGCCTTGTCCTCAGCGGTCACTGTGACATTGGCCGGTGAGAGCAGGAACACCCTGTTGGTGACGCGCTCGATCGTACCCCGGAGTCCGAAGGCCAGGCCTGCCGCGAAGTCGACCAGACGCTTGGCATCGGCCTCGTCCATCTCCGTGAGGTTCATGATCACGGGTGTACCGTCCCGGAACCGCTCCCCGATCGTCCGTGCCTCGTTGTACGTCGTGGGGTGCAGGGTCATGATCCGGTAGTTCGTGTCGTCCTCTTCGACCACGACCGCCCGCTCGCGGAGCTGCACCTGCGGGGCGAGCGCGAGATTGTCCTGGGTGAGGGTCGTCACACCGGCCCGGCCTTCGCGCAGGGGCCGGACACTCGCCCGCTCCGCACGGGTCTCCATCGCGGCGGCGGCGGCCCGCAGGCGCGGGGCGTCCTCCTCGTGCTGACGGCCCCGGGAGTCCTCGTGGTGGGCCTCGGGCTCCTCGTCCTCGTACTCGTCGTACCGGTGGTCGCGGTCCCGATCCCGATCCCGGTCCCGCGAGCTGGGCCGACGGTCACGCTCCGTGTAGCGGCCGTTGTCGTTCTCGTCCGCGTAGCGGTCCTCGTCATCCTCGATGAGGCCGAGCCAGACGCCGGCCTTCCGCAGAGCACCCATAGCGTCTCCCCCCTCGCAAACGTTGGTCTTGGTAATCACACCGATGTGATTCGATGCTCGTTCAGGCTAACCCAGCGGGCGGTCGGCTTCCGAGGATTGCGCTGCCGACACGCACATGAGTGGCACCGAACGCAATGGCCTCGGCAAGATCGCCACTCATTCCGGCCGACAGCACGGTGGCTGTCGGATATCCGACAAGAAACTTCGCCGTGTACTCCGCGAGAACACCGAACGCCCGCGCCGCCTCCCAGTCCAGCGGCGCGACAGCCATCAGCCCCCGCAGCCGCAGCTCAGGACGCCTGACCACGGCCTCGGCCAGCGCCATGAGCTCCGGCTCCGGCACCCCGCCCCGGCCGACCGCCCCGTCGAGGCTCAGCTGGAGCAGGACGTCCAGCGGCCGGTCCGGGCGCTCGCGGGCCACGGCGGCGGCCAGCGCGTCGACCAGGGACTCCCGGTCCACGGAGTGCACCATGTCGGCATAGCGGACCACGGAGCGCGCCTTGTTCCGTTGGAGCTGCCCGATGTAATGCCAGGTCAACGGCCCACCACCGAATGCGGCGGCACCGGTGCCGGCCGCCCCGGGGGCCCAACCCGCCAGCGCCCCGGCGACCAGCGCCGCCTTCGGGGCGGCCTCGGCGTCGCGGTTCTCCCCGACGTCGCGCACCCCCAGGTGCCGCAGGTGCACGACGTCGCTGGCCGGATACGTCTTGGTGACGGCGACCAGGGTGATCTCCCCGGGGTCCCGCCCGGCTGCGGCGCAAGCGGCGGCGATCCGCGCCCGCACCCGCGCCAGCCCGTCGGCCAACTCCGCCCGCCGCACAGCTCCGGCGTCATCTCCAGTGGAGGTGTCCCGCCCGGCGGCACCCTCCGGACGACGGGCGGCAGCGGACGAGCCGCCGGGATGCCCCGACGGCTCGACCTGTGTCGCATTGTCCTCTCCGGCGTTCGGCCCCTGGCCACCCACCGGTGTCTCCTCAGGTAACAGCTCAGGCACCGTTCTTCAGGAAGTCCGGCACGTCCACGTCGTCGAACAGCACCCTGCGCGGCTGCGGCTGGGTCGGCGCCGGGGTGACAGGGCGAACCGGGGTCACATTCGCCGGGGCGGCCTGCTCGACCGGCTGCGGGGCCTTGCGCGCGGGCTCCGCCGGCTTGTACGCCGGGCTGCCCCCGTCGAAGCCGGCCGCGATCACGGTGATCCGGACCTCGTCGCCGAGCGCGTCGTCGATGACCGCGCCGAAGATGATGTTCGCGTCGGGGTGCGCGGCGTCGGTGACGAGCTGCGCCGCGTCGTTGATCTCGAACAGGCCGAGGTCCGAGCCGCCAGCGATGGACAGCAGGACGCCGCGCGCCCCGTCCATGCTCTGCTCGAGCAGCGGGCTGGAGATCGCCGCCGTGGCAGCCTCGACCGCGCGGGAGTCGCCCCGCGAGGAGCCGATGCCCATCAGGGCGCTGCCGGCGCCGGACATGACGCTCTTGACGTCGGCGAAGTCGAGGTTGATCAGGCCAGGCGTGGTGATCAGGTCCGTGATGCCCTGGACACCGGACAGCAGCACCTGGTCGGCCTGGCGGAACGCGTCCATCATCGACATCGACCGGTCGCCGAGCGCCAGGAGGCGGTCGTTCGGGATGACGATGAGGGTGTCGCACTCGTTGCGCAGGTCGTCTATCCCCGACTCGGCCTGCACCTGGCGGCGCTTGCCCTCGAAGGAGAACGGCCGGGTGACCACGCCGATGGTGAGCGCGCCGAGCTTGCGGGCGATGCTCGCGACGACCGGCGCGCCGCCGGTGCCCGTGCCGCCGCCCTCGCCGCAGGTCACGAAGACCATGTCGGCCCCTTTGAGGACCTCCTCGATCTCGTCGCGGTGGTCCTCGGCGGCCTTCTTGCCGACGTCGGGGTTCGCCCCGGCGCCGAGGCCCCGGGTGAGCTCGCGACCCACGTCGAGTTTGACGTCGGCGTCGCTCATCAACAGCGCCTGCGCGTCGGTGTTGATCGCGATGAACTCGACGCCCTTCAAGCCGACCTCGATCATCCGGTTGACGGCGTTGACGCCGCCCCCGCCGATCCCGACAACCTTGATGACCGCGAGGTAGTTGTGCGGAGTTGTCATCGGTCTGCCATCCCTTCGAGGTGATCTGCTCGCCCGTTCAGGGTGCCCGCGTGGTGCACGCTTACCCCCGTGCCGTCTGTGGCGAAGGACAAAACCCTAAACCTCTACTAGAGACTTACAGTTATGTCAACTTCCTGTACTGGCCCGGAACGTATTCCGCATCCGGCCCCAAACCAAAGACATCCCCCGGCGTGTCGCGGATCTTGTTCCGGACTGTGGGAACAGATCACCGCATCACGGGGAAGTCCGGCGCGCTGACGTCGATGACCGCACCAGGACGGCCGAGGAGCAGCGTCGCGGTCTTCGACTTCTTGTCGCTGTCCTCGGCGTCGCCCCACACCACGGAACGTCCCTTGGCCAGCTCCAGTCGGATCCTGGTGACCGACTCGGCCTCCAGAGTACCCAGTTGGGAGCGTAGTTCAGGACTCAAAGCCGACAGGACCCGCAAAGCGGCCTGAGTGGTCGGATCCGACGGCCCCGGACTGGGCAGCCTCAACAACGGCAGGCCGGCCGGCCGCGCGGCCACGACCTGGAACAGCACCCCCTGGTGGTCGAGAAGACCGAAGGACGTGTCCTGGGGTACGACAGCCAGAGGTCTACGCTCCGTCACCGTGACCACCACGGCACTCGGCCAGGACCGGGACACGTCGACCCGGTCCACCGGGGCGAGCGCCGCGACCCTGCGCACCACCCCGTCGGTGTCGATTCTGGCCAGTGGCGTCCCCGGCACGACGTGCGCGGCCTCGCGCACCTGCTCCGGGGTGAGGATCGCCGCGCCCTCCACCCGCACCTCGGACACGGACAGCAGCGGGCTGCCGTAGACGCCCCAGGCGAGCAGGGCGGCCACGGCCGTCCCGCCGACGACGAACAGCCACGGGCGCGCGGTGTTCAGGCGGCGCTGGCGGGCCCGGGCGGCGAACCGGCGCACGGAGACCGGCACCGCCTCGCGGCGGGCCCGGACCAGCTGCCAGCGCCGGGGCACGTCAGGCCCCGGATCCGGGACCCGCGCCCGGGCCGGCGTCGCTGTCCGGGTCGGCGCCCCGGGTGGACAGCGCCGCGAGCAGTTCGTCGCCGAGCAGCGAGATCGGCGGCGCGCCCATGGTCACGACCACGTCGCCCTGCCGGGCCCGGCGGGCCACCTCGGCCGGCACGTCCGACCAGGACGGCACGAACACCTTGCGGTCCTCGTCGAGCGCGACCGCGCGGGTCAGCGCCGCGCCGCCCTCACCCGGTTCGCGGACCTCGCCGGGGCCGAACACCTCCATCACAACGGCCTCGTCGGCCAGGGACAGCGCCGCGGCGATCTCGGTCTGGAAGTCGCGGGTGCGGTACACCCGGTAGGGCTGGAAGACCACGATCAGCCGGCCGGCCCCGGCGACCCCGCGCAGGGTACGCAGCGCCGCGTCCATCGAGGTCGGGTGGTAGGCGTACTCGTCGTAGACCCGGACGCCGTCGGCGGTGCCCTTGAGCTCGAACCGGCGGCGCACCCCGGGGAAGGCCGCCAGGCCCTCCACCACGCAGGTGGCGTGCAGGCCGAGGCGGAGCGCGGTGAGCACGGCCGCCGCGGAGTTCAGCGCCATGTGGTGGCCCGGGGTGGGCACCGTGATCTCGCCGAGCGGCTCGCCGTCCAGCCAGGCCAGGTAGCGCGCGCCCGAGGAGTCGGAGGTGACGTCGGAGATCCGCAGGTCCGCGTCGTCGGCCTCGCCGTAGGTGTAGACCCTGCGGCCCTCGGCGCGCAGCCGCTCGGCCAGGCCCCGGCACCGGACGTCGTCCGCGCAGGTCACCACGAAGCCGTCCGGGGTGGTCTGCCGGCAGAACTCGGCGAATCCCTCGGTCAGCCCGTCCAGGTCACCGTACGTGTTGAGGTGGTCGGCGTCGATGTTGGTGACGAGGGAGACGTGCGGCCGGTACCGCAGAAAGGATCTGTCGCTCTCGTCGGCCTCGGCGACGAAGTAGTCGCCGGTGCCGTGGTGGCCGTTGGAGCCGGCCTCGGAGCTCTCCCCGCCGATGCAGAACGACGGGTCCTGCCCGCAGTGCTGCAGGATCAGCGTCGTCATGGACGTCGTGGTGGTCTTGCCGTGGGTGCCCGCCACCGCGATCGTCTTGCGGCCCGTCATCGTGGCCGCCAGGGCCTCGGAACGGTGCAGGATCCGCAGGCCCAGCCGGCGGGCCTCGACGAGTTCGAGGTGGTCGTCGGGGATGGCCGTGGAGTAGACCACGGTGTCGACGTCACGCAGGTTCTCCGCGACGTGCGCCATGTGGATCACGCCGCCGAGGGCGCGCAGGCCGACCAGCGACGGCCACTCGCGCAGCTCGCTGCCAGACGTCGGCACGCCCCGGGTGAGCAGCAGGCGGGCCAGGCCGCTCATGCCGACCCCGCCGATGCCGATCAGGTGGACCCGGCCGAGGTCCTCGGCGGTGACTCCGTCGTCGATCAGGGACTTCACGCTGCACCATCCTGTGCGCTCGACAGCTCGACGACCCTCATGCTGCGCTCCCGCTCGACGCGGTGGCGAGGATCTCCTGGACGTAGGACAGCAGGGCCTCGTCGCCGTCGCGGCGGCCGTAGCCGGCGGCGGCGGCGCTCATCGCGTCGAGCCGGGCCCGGTCGCCGAGCAGCGGGATGACGTTCGCCTCGATCCAGGCGGGCACGCAGTCGGCGTTGTCCACGAGGATGCCGCCGCCGGCCTCGACGACCGGCAGCGCGTTGCGGCGCTGCTCGCCGTTGCCGAACGGCAGGGGCACGTAGATGGTGGGCAGCCCGAGGGCCGCGACCTCGGCGCAGGTCATCGCGCCGCCCCGGGACAGGACCAGGTCCGCGGCGGCGTACCCCAGCTCCATCTCCTTGAGGAACTCCACCGTCACGTACGGCGCGTCCAGGCCGGTCGGGATCTCCACCGGCTCGTCCTGGCGGGCCCCGGTGATGTGCAGGACCTGGAACCCGGCGGACGTGACGGCCTTCGCCGCCCCGGCCATGGCCAGGTTGATCTGCCGGGCGCCCTGCGAGGCGCCGAACACGAACAGGGTGGGCCGGTCGGGGTCGAGGCCGAAGTGCGCGCGGGCCTCGGCGCGCCGGGCGGCCCGGTCCAGCCGGGTGATCGACGTCCGCAGCGGCACCCCGACGACCCGGCCACCGGCCAGGGACGGGACCTTGAGCTGGGCCGGGAAGCCGAGCGCGATGTGCCCGCCGATCTTCATGCCCATCTTGTTCGCGACGCCCGGCGGCACGTTGACCTCGTGGATCACGGTCGGGGTGTGCCGGCGCCACGCGGCCAGATAGGCCGGGACGGAGACATAGCCACCGAAACCAACCACGATCTCGGCGTGTACCTCGTCGAGGATCGCGCGGGTGGCCCGCATCGCCCGGTACATCCGGGGCGCGGTCTTGAGCAGGTCGACGTTCACCGAACGCGGCAGCTGGTAGGCGGGCACGTTCCGCAGGTCGTACCCGGCGGCGGGGATGATCTCGTTCTCCAGCCCGCGCGGCGTGCCCAAGCAGGTGATCTTGATGTTCGGATCATACCGCCGCAGGCAGTCGGCGAACGCGAGCAACGGATAGATGTGTCCCCCGGTGCCGCCACCGGCGAGAACCACTGACCTCATGCGCTGTCCTTCACTTCGATCGGCCCTGCGATGTCGAACCGCTGCGCTGCCGGGGGCGGGTGACCCCGCCGTCCCCCCGCCGCTCGGGCTGCCCGGCGGAGGTCAGAGGCGGCAGCGGTGCCCAGAGTATCCGGCCCCACTTGCCCGGCGGCCTGGCGTGCAGCGCCGCGGCGGCGTCCGGCTCGGCCCTGGCGAACGAGGCGAGCATGCCCACCGTCGCCAGCGACACCACCAGCGAACTGCCGCCGGCCGAGATGAACGGCAGCGTCACGCCCGTGATGGGCACCAGGCCGATCACGACCCCGATGTTCAGGATCGCCTGGCCGGCCAGCCAGATCGTGGCCGCCCCGGCCCCCAGCCGGCGGAACGGGTCCGTCACCCGGCGGGCGATCCGCAGACCCGCGTACGTGAGGACCGCGAACAGGGCCAGCACCACCATGCAGCCGACGACGCCCAGCTCCTCGGCGATCACGGCGTAGATGAAGTCGTTGGCGGACTCGGGCAGGTAGCCCCACTTCAGGCTGCCGGCACCCAGGCCGACGCCGAACCAGCCGCCGTTGCTGATCGCGTAGTAGGACTGCATGGCCTGGAAACCGTCGGTGTTCTTCACCAGCTCCGGGTGCAGGAACGAGCTCAGCCGCGCGCCCCGGTACTCGTTGCCCACGAAGATGAGCACCAGCACCCCGACGACCGCGACCCCGAGCAGCAGGCCCAGGATCCTGGTCCGGACCCCGCCGATCCACAGCAGCGCGCCGAAGATGGTGAGCAGCGAGAGCATGGTGCCCAGGTCGTGGTAGCCGATCAGGGCCAGCAGCACGCCGGCCACCGGGAACAGCGGGACCATCAGCTCCTTGAGGTCGCCGAGCAGCTCGCGTTTGCGGACCAGGATCTCCGCGCCCCACAGCAACAGGGCCAGCTTCGCGAACTCCGCCGGCTGCACCTGGAAGGCCCCGACGTGCAGCCAGTTGGCCTTCTCGTCGACCGAGATCCCGCCGAACGCCAGCTTGCCCGCCATCTCGCCGCCGATGAGCATGAACAGCTGCACCGGGATGGCGATGGCGATCAGGACCGTGCCCACCGACCGGTACGTGTTCACCGGCAGCCGCTGGAACAGCCAGAAGCCGACGAGCCCCAGCAGCGCCCACATGCTCTGCTTGGCCACCACGGCGAACGAGTTGCCCGTGTCCTTGAACGAGTCGACCCCGGTCGCGGAGAACACCATGACGAGGCCGATCGCGACCAGCAGGCCGACGCTGGACAGGAGGAGATAGTAGGAGGCCAGGGGCCGCGACAGCAGCCCGCGCAGCGCCGCCAGGGGGCTGGTGGCCGGCCGCGGGGCCGTCACTGCCGCAGTCCCCTTACCGCGGTCTCGAACGCCGCGCCACGGGCCGCGTAGCTGGTGTACATGTCCAGGGAGGCCGCCGCGGGCGCGAGCAGCACGGTGTCCCCCGGCCGGGCCAGCCGCGCCGCCGCCGTCACCGCCTCCGCCATGGCCCCATCATCGGTCCTCGGCACATCGACGACCGGGACGTCCGGGGCGTGTCGCGCCAGCGCGTCGGCCAGCTCCGCCCGATCGACCCCGATCAGCACCGCGCCCGACAGCCGGCCGGCGACCGCCGCGACCAGGTCGTCGACGTCCACGCCCTTGAGCTGACCGCCGGCGACCCAGACCACCTTCGGGTACGACCGCAGCGACGCGTACGCCGCGTGCGGGTTGGTGGCCTTGCTGTCGTCCACGTAGAGCACGCCGTCGACGGTGGCCACCGGGGCGTTGCGGTGCGGCTCGGGGACGTAGCCGGACAGCCCGGCCCGGATGGCCTCCCGGTCCACGCCGTGCGCGAGGGCCAGGGCCGCGGCGGCCAGCGCGTTGGCCACGTTGTGCGGGCCGGACGGCTTCACGTCGTCGAGCACGGCGATCTCGTGCGCGTCTCCGTCCCCGATCCGGTCGATCAGCATGTGCTCGACGACGCCGAGGTTGCCCTGCCGGGGCGCGTCGAGGGTGAACCCGATCGTCCGGCCCTCGTGCGCGCGCAGCTCCCGGGCGACGTACGGGTCGTCGAGGTTGCCGACCGCGACCGGGCCGCGCCACACGGCCTTCTTCGCCGTCGCGTAGTGCTCGAAGTCGCCGTGCCACTCCAGGTGGTCGTCCGCCAGGTTCAGCCACGCGCCGGCGTGCGGGGCCAGGGTGCTCGACCAGTGCAGCTGGAAGCTGGACAGCTCCACGGCCAGGACGTCCAGGTCGCTGGCGACCGCGTCGACCAGGGGCACGCCGATGTTGCCGAGCGCCTCGGTGCGCAGCCCGGCGGCGCGCAGGATCGACACCAGCATCGTCGTGGTCGTCGTCTTGCCGTTGGTGCCGGTGACCGCGAGCCACGGGGCGGCGTCCGCCGGGCGGAGGCGCCAGGCGAGCTCGGGTTCGGAGTACACCTCGATGCCCCGGGATCGGGCCGCGACCGCCAACGGGTGGTGCGGCGGGAAGCCCGGCGAGACCACGATCTCGTCGACCCGGTCCAGGAGGTCCGTCGGCGGCTCATCGCTGACCAGCGCCTCGGCCCCCGCGGTGGTCAGCCGGTCGACCCACTCGCCAGCGGACCGGTCCACCACCGTGACGACCGCGCCCCGCCGGAGCAGGGCCTCGGCGGACGCGATGCCCGCGACCCGTGCCCCGGCGACCAGGTACCTGCGTCCTTCGAAACCCATCAGCCGTACGCCCTCAGGAAGTCGGAGTAGAAGACGCCCAGCGCGATGAGCACGCCGAGCCCCGCGATGATCCAGAACCGCACCACGATGTTGACCTCACTCCAGCCCTTGAGCTCGAAGTGGTGCTGCAGTGGCGACATCCTGAAGATGCGCTTGCCGGTGGTGCGGAACGAGATCACCTGGAGCACCACCGACATCGTGATGATGACGAACAGCGCGCCCAGGATCGGCGTCAGCAGCACGGTGCGGGTGGCCATCGCCATCCCGCCGATCAGGCCGCCCAGGCCCAGCGCGCCGGTGTCGCCCATGAAGATCCGGGCCGGCGAGGTGTTCCACCACAGGAAGCCGAGGAGCGCGCCCGCCGCCGCCGCGCCGACCAGCGCGATCTCCAGCGGGTCGCGGCTGACGTAGCAGTACGCGCCGGAGCGGGCGGCCGGGTAGTCCGGGCACCAGTGCCGGTACTGCCAGAACGCCATCATCGTGTACGCCATCAGCACCAGGATCGACGCGCCGGTGGCCAGGCCGTCCAGCCCGTCGGTGAGGTTCACCGCGTTGGACATCGACATGATCACGAAGATGAAGATCACGATCGCGGCGATCTTGCCTGTGTACAGCCAGTCGATGTCCCGCGACAGCGACAGGTACTCGCTGCCCACCGTCAACGTGAAGTCCTTGTAGCCGTGCACGGTACGCGGGAAGTTCAGCGCGATCACGCCGAACGTGCCGCCGACCGCGATCTGGCCGATCAGCTTGCCCTTCTTACTCAGGCCCGCCGAGTTCTTCTTCCGGACCTTGATCCAGTCGTCGAGGAAGCCGACGAGGCCGCAGCACACGAACAGTCCGACCAGGACCAGGCCCGTGATCGTGAACCCGTCGGAGCGGCCCTCCTTGCCCGGCATGTTCAGCAGCACCAGGTGACCGGTCACGTACGCGATCACTGTGGCCAGGATGAAGACCACGCCACCCATCGTCGGGGTGCCCCGCTTGCCCAGGTGGGTCTGCGGACCGATCTCCCGGATCGGCTGGCCGGCCTTGAGCGCCCGGAATATCCGCACCGCGAGCGGCGTGGTCAACAGGGACAGTACGAACGCGACGAATGCCGCTGCGATGACGGCCCTCACGCCGACAACCCTTCCCTGAGCGCGTCCGCGACCTGCCAGGTCCGGTACCGCGAGCCCTTCACCAGCACAACGTCACCGGGGCGCAGTGCCCCGCCCAACAGCGCGATCGCCGCCTCCTGGTCCGTCACCCGCACAGCCTCTCCTGCCCAGTCGGCCACCTCTTCGGCGCCGTCCGCGAGCGGACCGGCACCGTCGCCCACGGCGACCAGCCGGTCCACGCCCAGCTCGGCGGCCAGCCGGCCCACCGACCGGTGGCCGGGGACCTCCTCGGCGCCCAGCTCGGCCATGTAACCCAGCACCGCCCAGCACCGGCGCTTCCCGCTTCCGCCCATGTCGGCGAGCGCGCGCACCGCCGCCGCCATCGATGCCGGATTCGCGTTGTACGAGTCGTCGATCACCGTGACCCCGTCGCGCCGGTCGAACACGTCCATCCGTCTGGCGGAGACTAGTCGCAGCCGGGGCAGGATGTCACCCAGCTGTGCGGGCGTCATCCCCAGCTCCCGGCCCACGGCCGCGGCGACCAGCACGTTGCCCACCTGGTGCCGGCCCGCCACCCCCAGCGCAACCCGGACATCGCCCTCGGGCGTGACCAGGGTGAACGCGGCCCGGCCCCGCTCGTCGACCGTCACGTCGGCCGCCCGCACGTCCGCGTCGGCCGCCTCGCCGACCAGCACGACCCGCGCGCGGGTCCTCGGGGCCATCGCCCGGACCCGGGGGTCGTCGGCGTTCAGGATGGCCAGGCCGGTGTCCGGGAGCGCCTCGACCAGCTCGCCCTTCGCGGTGGCGATGTTGTCCTGCGAGCCGAACTCGCCGATGTGCGAGGTGCCCACGTTGAGCACCGCCGCGATCCGGGGCCCCGCGATCCGGCACAGGTAGTCGATGTCCCCGATGTGCCGCGCGCTGTACTCCAGCACCAGGAACCGGGTGTCCGCGTCCGCCCGCAGCACCGTCGACGGGTGGCCCAGCTCGTTGTTGAGCGAGCCTGCCGGGGCGATCGTCGGCCCCAGCTCCGCGACCAGCTGCGCGATCAGGTCCTTGGTCGTCGTCTTGCCGGAGGAGCCGGTCACGCCGACGATGGTGGCCCCCAGCCGCGGCGCCACGTGGGTGGCGAGCAGGCCGATCGCGCGCAGCGGGTCGTCGACCACGATCGTCGGCGCGTCCACCGGCCGCTGGCCGACCACCGCCACCGCCCCGCGTTCCACCGCCACCGGCGCGAAGTCGTGCCCGTCGACCTTCTCGCCAGGGAAGGCGAAGAACAGCCCGCCCGGCACGATCTTCCGCGAGTCGTGCTCCACCGGGCCGGTGACCAGGGCGTCAGGGTCGCCGCCGACGAGCGTGCCCTCCACCGCCCGGGCGATCTCGGCCAGGGTCAGTGCGATCATCGGGTACCCCCAGGGTGTCCGAACCGTTCGGCCAGCGCCGCCGCCAACTCGACCCGGTCGTCGAACGGCAGGATCTCGCCAGCGACCTCCTGGCCCTTCTCGTGTCCCTTGCCGAGCAGCGCGATCGTGTCGCCGGGCTCGGCGATCCGGACCGCCTCCTCGATCGCGGCCCGCCGGCCGGCGACCTCCACGCACGAACCGGATATTCCGGCGATCACCTCGGCCCGGATCACCGCCGGGTCCTCGGTACGCGGGTTGTCGTCAGTCACGATCACCACGTCGGCCCCGACGGCTGCGGCGTGGCCCATCACCGGCCGCTTGGCCCGGTCCCGGTCGCCGCCGGCCCCGATCACGCAGATCACCCGGCCGGCGGTCACCTCGCGCAGCGCCGCCAGGGCCGCGGTGATCGCGTCCGGCTTGTGCGCGTAGTCCACGACGCCGAGGACCGGCGCGGCCACGACCAGCTCCAGGCGGCCGGCCACCCCGGTACACGCGGCGACGCCGTCCGCGGCCACCGTGGGGTCCACCCCGGCCTCCACCAGCATCGCGATCGCCAGCAGCGCGTTGGCCACGTTGTGACGCCCCGGCAGGCGCACCCCGGCCGGCACCGGTCCGGCCGGGCCCACGGCCGTGAAGGTCTGCTCGTAGCCCTCGCCGGCGACGTCGGTGGCGTACCACGTCGCGTCCGTGTTCCCGGTCGCGGAGAACGTGACCGTGTCCTCGTCGACCAGCGACTTCAGGGCCGGGTCGTCGTGGTTGAGCACCGCGCGGGCCGAGCGGCCGTCGAACAGCTTCGCCTTCGACGCGAAGTAGTCCTCGACGGTCAGGTGCAGGTCCAGGTGGTCCATGCCGAAGTTGATGTAGCCGCCGACCGCGTACCGCACGCCCTCGACCCTGCCGAGCTTCAGCGCGTGGCTGGACACCTCCATCGCCACCGCCGTCACGCCGCGCTGCACGGCGCGGGCCAGCAGGGCCTGGAGGTCCGGGGCCTCCGGGGTGGTGCGGGCGCTGGCGATCACCTCGTCGCCGAGCCGGGTCTCCACGGTGCCGATCATGCCGGTCACGTGGCCGGCGGCGCGCAGGCCCGACTCGAGGAGGTAGGAGGTCGACGTCTTGCCGGCCGTACCCGTCACGCCGAGCATCAGGAGCCGGGAGCTCGGGTCGCCGTACACCCGGGCCGACACCGTGCCGAGCACCGCGCGCGGGTCGGGCACCACGAGGGCCGGCAGGCCCTGCTCGGCGGCCCGGTCCGCGCCGGCGGCGTCGGTCAGCACCGCCACGGCACCGGCAGCGCGCGCCTCGGCGAGGAACTCCGCGCCGTGGCGTCTGGCACCCGGCAGCGCCGCGTACAGATCACCGGGGCGCACCTCCGAGCTGGCGAGGGTCACGCCCGTGACCTGGGGGTTTTCGGGGACCTTCGCGCCGACCAGCGCGGCGAGATCCGCCAGCGGAAGAGGTCGGACGTTCTCAGGTCGTGGGTAGCCTGGCACGGCCCCGTACCCTACCCGCACCGGTCCGTGGCCCGACGCACCACCACGCCCGGCGTGATCTCCTCCGCACGGCGTTTTATCCGTGTAACACGAACTCTGGTGGATTTACTCCACTCGGGGGCACTCCGTACTTACGGAGCGTAAAGCTCATCACATCCTTGAACACCGACCCGCAGATCGAACTGCCCTCCTTGCCGGGCGTGTAGGTGAACACCGCCGCGACGAACCGCGGGTTCTCCGCCGGGGCCATGCCGATGAACGACTGCACCTCGTACTGCCGGTAGTTGCCGTTGAACGCGCCGGTGCCCGTCTTGCCTGCGACCCGGAAGCCGGAGATCGCCGCCGAGCGCCCGGTGCCGCTGTCCACCGTGGTCACGGCCTCCAACGCCGTCCGCAGCTCCTGCGCGTGGTTCGCGTCCATCACCCGGTGCTGGGCGGGCTTCGGGGCCTGCTTCACCTTGCCGTCCGGGCCGACCGTGGCCTTGAGCAGGTGCGGCTGCACGTACAGCCCGTCGTTGGCGATCGTCGCGTACGCCCCGGCCATCTGCAGCGGCGTCGTCGACACCCCCATGCCGATCGGGATCGAGCCCTCGCTCTCCGAGGTCCAGTCGGCCGGGTCCGCCACGATGCCGGGGGCCTCGTTCGGCAGGCCCACGCCGGTGGGCGCGCCCAGGCCGAACTTCTTCTGGTACTCGTACAACTTCTGCGGTCCCAGCTTCTCGGCGATGTGGATGGACCCCACATTGCTCGACCACGCCAGGATCCCCGGAATCGTGAGCTGCCCGGTGTAGGTGTGCGTGTCCTTGACCTCGAGCGTGCCCTTGTGAATCGACGGCGTGACCCCGATCGTGTCGGTGGGCTTCACGACGCCCTCCTGCAGCGCAGCGCCGATCGTGATCGCCTTGTGCACCGAGCCCGGGTCCACGACCTGCTGGGTGCACGAGTCCGGCGGCGGCACGCCCTGCGGGTTCGCCGCGTTGTACGTCGGGGTGCTCGCCATCGCCAGCACCTCCCCCGTCTTCACGTCGATCACCACCGCGCACGCGAACGCCGCCCCGACCTTCGCCGCGCCCTGCGTCAGCAGGTGCTGGGCCTGGAACTGCAGGTCCTGGTCGAGGGTCAACCGCACGTCCGCGCCGGGCCGGGCCGGGGTGGTCCGGCTGAACCCGCTAGGGATCACCTGTCCCGACCGGCTCGTCTCGAACTCCCGCCGACCGTCCTGGCCGTAGAGCACCTTGTCGTAGGCGAGCTCCAGGCCGAACTGGCCCCGGCCGTCCTGCCCGGTGAAGCCCACCATGTTCGCGGCCAGGTCGCTGCCCGGCAGCTCGCGGCGGGTGTCACGCGGGACGACGATGCCCTTGAGGTTCAGGCCCATGATCCGCTCGGCGGTGGGCACGTCGATGCCCCGCTGGAGGATCACGTACTGGTTCGTCGTACCGTCCTCGTGCTTCGTGGGCTGCAGCTTCGTCCACAGGTCCTTCCGCGACACCCCGAGCAGCGGGTACAGCTTGTCGGCCACCGCGCTGGGGTCGGTGATCAGCGTCGGGTCCGCGTACACGAAGCGGGCCTCGACGCTGTGCGCGAGCACGTTGCCGTCGCGGTCGAGGATGGCCCCGCGCGGGGCCGGGATCGGCAACTGGGTCAGCCGGTCGCTGAGCCCCTGGGCGGCGAACGCCGCGGCCTCGGTGATCTGGAGCTGGATCAGCCGGCCCCCCAGCACGGTGAACAACAGCAGCAGGAACGCGACGCTGAACCGCAGCCGGCGGCGCGGGTCGGCCGTCCGCTTGCGCCGGGAAGGGCGGGTGGAGTCCGTGGTGAAGAACGCGACCAGCTTGCCGAGCCGGCGCGGCGGGGCCGGGGTGCGCGGTCTGGGGTCCCGGCGGGGCTCGACGGCCTTGCGGGTCCCCCGGGCCCTCAGGGCGTCACCGGTCCCGGAGCGGTCCGCCCCGGTCCCCCGGTCAGCGGGCGTGCCCGGCCTGGCTGCCCGGTCGGCGGCCCTGTCGGCCGCCCGGCGGGGTCCGGCCGCGCGGTCGCGGGTGTGGGCCACCGGCTCAGCGGACCGGTTCTCATCCTCGGCACGACGACGCGCGCCGGAGTTCCGGCGCGCGTCCGTGGCCTCGTCGGCCTCCCGTCCCGCTTCCGCCCTGCGGCGCGGCCGGGGCGCGGCCGACGCGTCGGTGTCCCCGTCGGCCACGACGCGGAGCCGGGGACGCTCGGCGTTCTCCGCGTCCCCGGTCTCCTTCAGCGTCCGCCCCCGAGGGGTGTACCGCCGGGCATCGGAGATCGAACTCCGGTCCCGGCGGAGCGGCACCACGTTGTCGTCCCGCGGCTGCTCTCTGGGCCGGCCACGATCCGTTGCCACCGTGCTACCTCCTCGGCTGCCCTGCCGGCTGCGGAACGCCGAGGATCCGGCCGTCGGGCAGGGTGATGTACGCGGGTGTGCCGGCCGGCACCATGCCCTGGCGGGCGGCCTCGGCGGCCAGCGCCCCCGGAGCCCCCTTGTCCGCCAGCTCCTTGTTGAGCTGCTGCTCGGCCGTCTGCAGCTCCGCCTGACGCTCCCGCAGCTCGGTGAGCTTGAAGGCGTCCTCGTTGATCTGCATGTTCAGCAGGAGCAGGCCGACGATGCCACCCACGATGAGACCGAGGGTGAGCACCACGAACGGCATCCTGGCGACCATGACCGGGGCCGGCGGCGCCAGGCGCAGCGCGTCGGCCCGGGTCTGGGTCTCCTCCGGCGCCCGTTCGGGCTTGAGCGCCGCGGTGCCGACGGTGACCGGGTCGACGTCGACCCGACCGATCACCTCGACCTTCTTCGGGCTCTTCGGAGCCGCGGGCCCGCTCCTGGCACGCTTCGGAGCGACCGGCTCGAAGTCGAAGTCGGCGTCGGTGACCAGGGTCAGCTTGCGGTCCCCACGGCGGGCCGGCGCCGACCCGCCCGGGGCGGAGACCCCCGCCCGGGTCGGGCGTCGGGTCGAGGTGCCGGTGAAGTCGTCGTCGGATGGGATGTTGCGCGCGGCGGCGGTCATCAGGCCACCTCGCGTCGCTCGGCGTTGGTCATTGTTCCTCCCCTTCGCGGAACCGCCCCCCGGGGCTCCGCGTTGGCATGTGGGTACGACGTCCGTCGGCTCTGGTCGCCGCGGTGCGTCGTGCCGCCGATTCACGTATGCGTTCCGCGGCACGGAGCTTCGCCGAGGCCGACCGCGGATTACTCGCGATCTCGGCCTCGGTGGGCGGCTCCGCGCCCCGGGTCAGGAGCCGGAGCTCCGCTGCGCCCTCGGGCAGCTCGACCGGCAGGTCGAGCGGACTCGTCGAGCGGGACCGCTGCGTCAGCTCGCGCTTGACGATGCGGTCCTCCAGTGAGTGGTACGCCAGCACGGCTATCCGACCACCGACGGCCAGCGCTTCCAGCGCCGCCGGCATCGCCGTCTCCAGTGCGGACAACTCCTCGTTGACCTCGATGCGAAGGGCCTGGAAGGTCCGTTTCGCAGGGTGCCCACCTGTCCGACGTGCCGCGGCCGGAATCGACTCGCGCACCAGTTCGGCCAGGCGGGACGACGAGGTCAGTCGCTCACGGTCCCGCTCGCGAACGATCGCGGCGGCAACCCTGGATGCGAACTTCTCCTCGCCGTAGACGCGGAGGATGCGACTCAGCTCCTTGGCTGAGTAGTCGTTGACGATGTCCTCTGCGGTACGGCCCCGGGTCGGGTCCATCCGCATGTCCAACGGCGCGTCCTGCGCGTAGGCGAAGCCCCGTGAGGCCTCGTCCAGCTGCAGGGAGGACACGCCGAGATCGAAGAGCACGCCGTGCACCGCGTCGTAGCCGAGTCGGGCCAGGACGTCGGTGAACTCGTCGTACACCGCGTGCACCGGGCGGAACCGGTCGCCGAAGCCCGCCAGGCGCTCACCGGAACGCCGCAGCGCCTCCGGGTCCCGGTCGAGCCCCACGACGGTCAGCCGCGGAAAAGTCGTGAGCAGGGCTTCGGTGTGCCCACCGAGGCCCAGGGTGGCGTCCACGCAGACCGCGTCGCGGTCCTCGAGAGCCGGCGTGAGGAGGTGCAGAATGCGGTCGAGGAGGACGGGCACGTGTGTGCCCGGTGTGTGCTCCGCCGGGACCCCCCCGGGCCGACGTCGCGCTGCCTTGTCCTTCATCTCGCCCCCCATTCCTGCTCTTATCGGCTCCGTGCCGCGAGATTTCCTGGCGCCGGGGAAGTGGCGCCAGGCAATCTCGCGGCACGGTCACCGCGGCTCACCGGCCCGTGTGGCTACAGCCCCCCGGGCAACACCCCCTCCTCGATGTCAGCGAAGTCGTCCTCGCTGTCCTCGAGGTAGGACGCCCATGCCGCGGCGTCCCAGATCTCCACCCGACTGCTCGCCCCGATCACGACGAGCTCCCGGTCCAGCCCCGCGTAACCGCGCAGGTGGATCGGGACCGTGACCCGGCCTTGCTTGTCGGGCACCTCGTCGTGGGCGCTGGCGAAGAACACCCGGCTGTACGCCCGAGCCGCCTTGTGCGTCATGGGCGTCTCGTGCAACTGCTCCGCGATCCGCCGGAACTCGGCCATGGGAAACACGTAGAGGCAGCGTTCCTGCCCTTTCGTGATCACAAGACCTCCTGCGAGCTCATCGCGAAACTTCGCCGGGAGGATCAACCGACCCTTCTCGTCCAGCCTCGGGGTGTGTGTGCCGAGAAACATCGGCCCTCCCCCCGGACGGAGCGGTCAGCAGGGCCTCCCGACCCCACCAATGCGCTCCACCATACTCCACTTCCCTCCACCTGCAACGGCGAAACGGCGTACATCGATCCTGAAGAGGGGGTAAACACCCAGGTCAGAGGGGGTGGAGTGAGGTGGAGGGCAGAACGGTTCCGCCGGTTGCGGTCGGCTAGTCGACAGCGTGTCGCGCCTTCACAAACCCCCAGAAAACCCTGGATTTCAGCCGGTTCGAGACTCCACGAGGGGGGCTGTCAATCCGTCGGTGGAGGGATGTGGAGGGGTCCGGAACGCCGCGACGCCCGGCACGAGGAGGACGACGTAGGAGAAGAACACGATCGCGACCGCCGACCCGACGGCGAGCGCCGGCACCCCGACGAGGGTCATCAGGACCGGGGTCAGCGCGAGCCCGACCGGATTGAGGACGAACGTCAGCAGCGAGTCCAGCGAGAACACCCTGCCCTGCATCTCGGCCGGGAACTCCCGCTGCAACGCCACGGTCCACAGCGCGAAGAACACCGAGATGCCGGCGGCGCCGAGCAGCTGGGCGACGGCATAGGCCCAGAGGGGCACCGGCAGGGCCAGGAACAGGCACATCGGCGCGAACAGCGCGACGGCGTGCATCGCGGCGACCCCGGGACGGCGCGGCTTCCACCTGAGGATGAGCAGACCGCCGAGAATGCTGCCGACGCCCTGGCAGAAGGCCAGCGTGCCGTAGCCTCCGGCCCCGTAGCGGTCCAGCGCCACGATCGGCAGCAGCACCATGAACGGGGCGAAACCGGCCACGACCTGCACCGTGCCCTGCGCCATGATCACCGCGACCCAGGGCCGGCGCCACACCGCGCGGATCCCCTCCACCGCGTCGCGGACCACGCCCTGGGCCTCCTCGGACCGCGACACCCGGGGCAGCCGGATCGCCAGCAACGTGACGATCGACACGGCGAAGGTGGCCCCGTCGACGGCGAAGGCCCACCGGGCGCCGGCCGTGGCGACCAGCACGCCGGCGAGCGCGCCGCCCACGGCGAACGCGCCCTTGTTGGCGACGCCCTGCAAGGCGTTGGCCTGCCGGAGCTGCTCGGGCTCCAGCAGCTGGGCGAGCGAGGCCCGGAACGCCGGGGTGTACAGGGCCGCGCCGATCCCGCCCACCACGGACAGCGCGCCCAGGCCGGCGATCGGGATCCGGCCGGCGAGCAGCAGGTAGCCGACGACCACGCCGAGGCGGAGCGCGTCGGCGACGGCCATCACCGTGGTCCGGGAGTACCGGTCGGCGATCACGCCGCCGAGGAGCATCGGGACGCCGTAGCCCAGGGAGTAGCAGGCCAGCGCGATGCCGAAGCCTGACGGGCCGTAGTGGTGCAGGACCAGGGCGGACATCGCGATCGGCGTCATCCCGTCGCCGAGCACGCTGACCGCCTGGCCCAGCCAGAAGATCATGAAGCGTCGGTTCGCCAGAAGATCACGCACGGTGGTCACCCTCCGGGTTGATCGGGCCGCGCGCAACCCGATTACTCTGGGCGGGTGAACACCGAACCGGTTCCCCTTCCGCTGCGAGCCAAGCTGGCCACGACGCTGTTGAAGAGCGCGGCGGCCCTGTCCCGGGCCACGGGCCGGGGCGACGGGTCCGTGATCGGCGGCCGGGTCGGCCTGAAGGTCGAGCCCCAGCTGCTGGCCATGCTCGCCCGGGGCAAAGAGGTCGCCCTCGTCAGCGGCACGAACGGCAAGACGACGACCACCCGGTTCATCGCCGCGGCGCTCGGCGCGCTGGGCGAGGTGGCCACCAACAGCTTCGGGGCGAACATGCCCACCGGGCACACCACGGCGCTGGCCCAGTCGACCGGCGCGCCGTACGCGGTGCTGGAGGTCGACGAGCACTACCTGCGGGGCGTGCTCCCGCAGACCACGCCCCGGGTGGTGGCCCTGCTCAACCTGTCCCGCGACCAGCTCGACCGCGCGATGGAGGTCGGCATGATGGCCGAGGCGTGGCGCAAGGCGCTCGACGGCGTCTCGACCCACATCGTGGCCAACTGCGACGACCCGATGATCGTGTGGGCGGCGTCCACGAGCCGCGAGGTGACCTGGGTGGCGGCCGGGCAGCGCTGGCAGGAGGACTCCTTCGTCTGCCCGAACTGCGGCCGGCACCTCGACCGCGACGGCGTGCACTGGGCGTGCCCCGGCTGCCAGCTGCGCCGGCCGACCCCGACCTGGTCGCTGGACGACACGGACGCGGTGCTCGCCCCGGACGGCAACCGGTACGAGGTGACGCTCCAGCTCCCCGGCCGGGTCAACAAGGCCAACGCGGCCACGGCGCTGGCGGTCGCCGCCCGGTTCGGGGTGTCCCCGGCCCAGGCCCTGCCCCGGATCGCGCAGGTCGCCTCGATCGCCGGGCGGTACGCGACGGTGGTCAAGGGCGAGCACGTCATCCGGTTGCTGCTCGCGAAGAACCCGGCCGGCTGGCTGGAGGCCCTCGACATGGTCGAGCCGGGCTGCCCGGTGCTGCTCGCGATCAACGCGCGGGACCCCGACGGGCTGGACACCTCGTGGCTGTACGACGTCGACTTCTCACCGTTGCGGGGCCGGCGGGTGCTGGTCGCCGGGGACCGGGCGTACGACCTGTGCGTGCGGCTCGACATCAACGAGGTGCCGTTCGAGCACGTGCCGAACTTCGGGACGGCCCTCGACAGGACCGGCAACGGCCGGCTCGAAGTGATCGCCAACTACACAGCGTTCCAGGACATCCGGGCGGAGCTTGACCGTGTCAACTGAGGCCATCCGCATCGTCTGGGTCTACCCGGACCTGCTCTCCACGTACGGCGACCGGGGCAACCTGCTCATCCTCGACCAGCGGGCCCGTCGTCGCGGCCTGCCCGTCGAGGCGGTCGGGGTCAACTACGACCAGCCGCTGCCCGACAGCGCCGACATCTACCTGCTCGGCGGCGGCGAGGACCGGCCCCAGGTGCTCGCGGCGGAGAAGCTGCGCGCCGACGGGGGGCTGCACCGCGCCGTGTCCCGAGGGGCCGCGATCTTCTCGGTGTGCGCCGGCTACCAACTGCTGGGGACGAGCTTCTACGGCAACGGGGAGCGGTACCAGGGACTGGGTCTGATCGATCTTTCCTCGGACCGGGGCGAGACCCGCGCCGTCGGCGAGCTCGCCGGCGACGTCACCCCCGAGCTGGGGCTGCCGCCGCTGACCGGCTTCGAGAACCACGGCGGGCGCACCCACCTGGGGCCGAACGTCCGGCCGCTGGCGTCGGTGAAGCACGGCGTCGGCAACGACGGGACCACCGAGGGCGTGTGGTCGGGCCGGATGATCGGCACGTATCTGCACGGTCCGGCGCTGGCCCGCAACCCGGCGCTCGCCGACCTGCTGCTGTCCTGGGTGGTCGGCCGGCAGCTTCCGCCGCTCGACGACGAGTGGCCGACGAAGCTGCGCGGCGAACGCCTGGCGGCGCTGTCCTAACGCTCTTGATCTGACCTTGGTGGCCCGCTGAGGGCGGGGCTGGCAAGCGGCTCGGGAAGGCGCTGGGGCCCGCCCCGCGCCTTCCCGAGCCGCGCCGTCCAGCGTCGTCCTCAGCGGGTCCTTCCCCGGGCGCGGAGGGCGAAGACGGCCGCGAGCAGCGCCGCCCCGCCCATCGCGAGCCCCGTCGTCGTCAGCGCCTCGGAGCTGACGTGCGTGCGGACCAGGGTCAGGTACAGGGTGCCGATCGTGGCCACCCCGACCACCTGCCCGAGCTGGGTGACCATCGCCAGCAGCCCGGCGGCCTCCCCGGCGTCGGTCACCGGCATGTTCCGCAACGCCGCCGCCATCATCGGCCCGAACGCCGCCCCCAGCCCCGCGCCGATCCCCAGCCCGGTGAGGGCCAGGTCGTACCAGGCCGTGGCGTGGCCGGTCACCGGGCCGAGGGCCGCGAGCGAGCCGGCGGCGACCACGAGGCCGCCGAGCGTCATGGCGGCGTGCCACCGGGCGGGTACCCGCCGCCAGTTGAGGCTGACGGCGGCGAACGCCGCGGCGCCCGGGATGAACGCGACCCCGGCCATCATGGCGGTGAAGCCCCGGCCGCCCTGCAGGTGCAGGGTCTGGGCCAGCAGGAACGCCGCGTACGTGCCCGTCTGGGCGAAGATGCTCGCCGCGGCAGGCACGAATCCGGGCACCCGCAGCAGCCGGCCCGGGACCAGCGGGGCCGCCGAGCGGCGCTGGAGCAGCGCGAACAGCCCTAACACCGGCACGGCCGCGGCCATCGAGACCCAGCCCCACACCGGCCAGCCGTTCTCGTGCCCGAGGACCAGCGGCACCACGAGCAGCAGCACGGCCGGGGACAGGGTGAGCACGCCCGCCAGGTCGAGCCTGCGGTCCCGGTTGCCGGCCCCGGCCGGCATCAGCTTCAGCGCGGCGACCAGCAGGGCGACGCCGAGCGGGACGTTGACGAGGAAGACCGGCCGCCAGCCGGTACCGAAGAGGTCTGCGCTGACCAGGACGCCGCCGACCACCTGGCCCACGACGGCCCCGCCGGCGATCACCGCCGAGTACAGGCTGAGCGCCTTCGCCCGCGCCGCGCCCTCGAACGACCGCTGGATGACGCCCAGCACCTGCGGCACCATCAGCGCGGCCCCGGCGCCCTGGACGATCCGGAAGGCGATCAGCGAGGCCTCGCCGCCGGCAAGCCCACAGGCCAGGGAGGCGAGGGTGAACAGGGCCAGGCCGCCGGTGAACGCGCGGCGGGAGCCGAGGATGTCGCCGAGCCGGGCCCCTGTGATCAGGAGCATCGCGTACGCGATGGTGTAGCCGGCGATGATGAGCTGCAGGCCGGAGCCGGACGCGCCCAGGTCGGTGCGGATCGCCGGCACGGCGACGTTGACGATGGACACGTCGAGGATGGCCATGAAGAGTCCGGCGAGGACGGTGGCGAGCAGCCAGCCGGTCCGGGCCGTGGTACCCGGCCGCGCGGCCGGGGCGGTGAGGGTCGCTGTCATGGGATCCAGGCTCCGCCATTCCTGGTACCGGTAACGAGAGCCTGGTTATCCTGGTACCAACACCACCTGGCACGGCTCCCCACCACCACGCATCATGGTGGCATGACGACCCGCCGCACCGACCTCGCAGCGTTCCTGAAGACGCGCCGCGACCGGATCAGCCCCGAGACCGTCGGCCTGCCACCGGGCTTCCGCCGCCGGACGCCGGGGCTGCGCCGCGAGGAGGTGGCCCAGCTCGCCGGGGTGGGCGTGACCTGGTACACCTGGCTGGAGCAGGGCCGGCCGATCAACGTCAGCGCCCAGGTCCTCGACGCGATCGCCCGCACCCTGTGCCTCGACCAGGCCGAGAAGCTGCACCTCTACCGGCTCGCCGACGTCCCCTCGGTGCCGCCGCTGCCGGCCGACGACGTCGCCGTGCCCCCGCCCGTCCAGCTGATCCTCGACGGGCTGGCCCCGCTCGCCGCGAGCGTGAACAACAGCAGATACGACCTGCTGGCCTGGAACGACCCCTTCGAGTGCCTGTTCCCCAATCTCGTGCGGGCCCCGGTGGAGGAGCGCAACGCGCTCTGGCAGTCCCTGGTGTGCCGACCCTCGAACAGCCCGTTCGTGAACCGCGACGCCGAGCTGCCGAAGATGGTGGCCACCCTGCGCGCCGGGTACGGCCGGCACGGCGGCGAGCCGGCGTGGACCGACTTCATCCGCCGGCTGAGCGACCGCAGCTCCGAGTTCGTCCGGCTGTGGGCGGCGCACGACGTCGCGGACAACGAGCCCCGGGTCAAGCTGTTCCGGCACCCGAGGACCGACGGCGAGATCCGGCTGCACTCGACCGGCATGGCCCTCACCAGCCCGCCGGACACCCGGATGGTGGTGTACACCCCGGTCGACGAGGAGAGCGCGGTGCGGCTGGCGTCCCTGGACAGGTCCCCGCTGTTCTGATCCTTCACTTCATCGAACACCGGCGATATGCTCCCCTCGGCTGTCTATAGTGGACAGACTGACCGAGGAGAGCCCGATGACCCGAACGATCCTCACCCGACTGCTCGCCGGCCTCACGCTCGTGGCCGCCACCGGTGTGGCCACCCTGACCGGCGCGACCCCCGCCCAGGCCGCGTGGTGCGGCGTGATCGAGGGCGACGTCGTCGTCGATCCGCCCGTGCTGAGCGCGTCCGGCTACTACACCTGCTCCAACGGCGCGGACGGCTCGGCGTACTACCGGTTCGAGCGGCTGAACTACGACAGCACCTGGATCACGGTCGGCACGCCCGGCTACCACGCCAGCTACACGTGCGTCGGCTCGGCCGACAACGCGTACCGGATCTGGCAGCGGACCCCGTCCGGCTGGTGGGTCGGCGGCGTCTACCACATCGCCTGCGGCTAGACCCCGCCCCGGAGAGGCCACGAAGGCCTCCCCGGGGAACCCGCTAGACGACGACCGAGACCATCCGACCCTTGACCACGATGACCTTCTTCGGGGTACGACCGTCCAGGCTGGACGCGATCTCCGCCAGCGCGGCGGCCTGCACCTCGGCCTCCGGCAGGTCGGCCGCCACCTCGATCCGGCCACGGACCTTGCCGTTGACCTGCACCGGGTAGGTCACCGTGTCGGCGACCAGCTGGGCCGGGTCCGCCACGGGGAAGTCCACGTAGGACAGCCCGCCGTCGTGGCCCAGCCGGGTCCACAGCTCCTCGGCCAGGTGCGGCGCGAACGGCGACACCATCAGCACCAGCGGCTCCACGACCTCGCGGGGCGGCACGGCCAGCCCGGTGACGTGGTTGGTCAGCCCGATCAGCTTGGCGATCGCGGTGTTGAAGCGCAGCTCCGTGGTGTCGCCGCGCACGCCGTCGATCGTCTTGTGCAGCAGCCTGCGGGTCTCGTCGTCGGCCGGGGCGTCGCCCACCCGGATCTCGCCGGACTCCTCGTCGATCACCAGCCGCCACACCCGCTGCAGGAACCGCTGCGCGCCGACCACCGCCCGGGTCTCCCACGGGCGGTTGACGTCCAGCGGGCCCATCGACATCTCGTACACCCGGAAGGTGTCCGCGCCGTACTCCTCGCACATGCTGTCGGGGGTCACCACGTTCTTCAGGGACTTGCCCATCTTGCCGTAGCTGCGCCTGACCTCCTCGTCCCCGAAGAAGTACTTCCCGTCGCGCTCGACGACCTCGGAGGCCTCGACCGGGAACTCGCGGCTGTCACGGAACACGTAGGCGTCGACGTAGCCCTGGTTGAACAGCCGGCGGAAAGGCTCCTTGGCGGAGACGTAGCCCAGGTCGTGGACGACCTTCTGCCAGAATCGCGCGTACAGCAGGTGCAGGACTGCGTGCTCGACGCCGCCGACGTACAGGTCCGCGCCGCCCGGGTCGCCCTCGGACCTCGGACCCATCCAGAACTCTTCGTTCTCCGCGCCCACGAACGCCTCGGCGTTGGCCGGGTCCAGGTACCGCATCTCGTACCAGCAGGAACCCGCCCAGTTGGGCATCGTGTTCGTCTCACGGGTGTACGTCTGCACGCCGTCGCCCAGGTCCATCTCGACCGTGATCCAGTCGGTGGCCCGACCCAGCGGCGGCTCCGGCGAGCTGTTCGCGTCGTCGGCCTCGAACGTCTTCGGCGAGAAGTCGTCGATCTCGGGCAGCACGACCGGCAGCATCGACTCGGGGACCGCGTGCGCGAAGCCCTCGGCGTCGTAGACGATCGGGAACGGCTCGCCCCAGTACCGCTGGCGGCTGAACAGCCAGTCGCGCAGCCGGAACGTGGTCGCGCCGACCCCGCGCCCGGTCTCCTCCAGCCAGGTGATGATCCTCGCCTTGGCTTCGGCGACGGCCAGCCCGTCCAGGCTGACGGCGGGGCCACCGGTGAAGCCCTCGGGTGTGGCGCTGTTGATCGCGACGCCGTCGCCGGTGAACGGACCGTTCTCCCAGTCGGCGGGCGGCTGAACCGTGCGGACGATCGGCAGGCCGAACGCCTCGGCGAACTCCCAGTCCCGGGTGTCCTGCGCCGGCACGGCCATGATCGCGCCGGTGCCGTAGCCGGCCAGCACGTAGTCCGCGATGAAGATCGGCACCTCGGCGCCGTTGACCGGGTTGGTGCCGTACGCGCCGGTGAAGACGCCGGTCTTGTCCTTGCCCTCGGTCTGGCGCTCCAGGTCGCTCTTCGTCGCCGCGAACTTCCGGTACGCCGCCACGGCCTCCGCCGGGGTCGCGTGCCCCCCGGTCCACCGCTCACCGACGCCCGTCGGCCACGCGTCCGGCACCAGCGCGTCGACCAGCTCGTGCTCGGGGGCCAGCACCATGTACGTCGCGCCGAACAGGGTGTCCGGCCGGGTGGTGAACACCCGGATGTCCCCGGCCGGGGAGGCGAAGTCGACGTGCGCGCCCGTGGACTTGCCGATCCAGGTGCGCTGCATCGTCTTGACCGACTCGGGCCAGTCCAGCGCCTCCAGGTCGGTCAGCAGCCGGTCACCGTACGCGGTGATCCGCATCATCCACTGCTTCAGGTTGCGCTTGAAGACCGGGAAGTTGCCCCGCTCGGAACGACCCTCGGAGGTGATCTCCTCGTTGGCCAGCACCGTGCCCAGGCCCGGGCACCAGTTGACCGGCGCGTGCGAGACATACGCCAGGCGGTGCTCGTCGATCGCCTGCCGGCGCTCCCCCGCGGACTTCTCCGCCCAGCCCGGCTCGGCCGACAGCTTCTCGACCAGGGTGTCGATCGGGCGCGCCTTGTCCTGCTCCGGGTCGTACCACGAGGTGAAGCACTTCAGGAAGATCCACTGGGTCCAGCGGTAGTACTCCGGGTCCGTGGTCGCGAACGAGCGCCGCTCGTCGTAGCCCAGGCCCAGCCGGCGCAGCTGCTGCTTGTACCGGATGATGTTGCGGTCCGTGGTGATCTGCGGGTGCGTGCCGGTCTGCACCGCGTACTGCTCCGTCGGCAGCCCGAACGAGTCGAAGCCCATCGGGTGCAGCACGTTGAAGCCCGCCATCCGCTGGAACCGGGAGTAGACGTCCGTGGCGATGTAGCCCAGCGGGTGCCCGACGTGCAGGCCGGCCCCCGACGGGAACGGGAACATGTCCAGGACGAACAGCTTCGGGGCGTGCGCGCGCGGGTGGGCCGGGTCCGCCAGCTCGCCGGTCGGGTTGGGCGCGTGGAAGGTGCCGTTGGCGGCCCAGATCTCCTGCCAGCGCAGCTCGATGTCCTGGGCCATGGCCGCGGTGTACCGGAAGGCCGGGGTGTCTGTCTCGCTCATTGTCTCCACCTGTGGATTGCGGTCGGACGTGTCGTCGCGCCCGGTCCCCGGGCTTCGGGCATAAAAAAACCCCTCACACAGGAGGGGGCGCCGTGCTGGTTGGACCCGTCAGCACGGCTCGCTAAGGAGCAGGAAGAACCCGGTCATGATGGCATCATAGCGTGGAGGGTCAAACCGACGGCGACCCAGTGGCGATCATGGACGAAACCCGACTAACGTGACGGGGAGGACGAACAGGTGTCCGAAGAACTGCACGCCCCCCGAGACGAGGACTTCGACATGGCCCTGGCGCTCGAGCACTACCTGAGCGACGGCATGACTCCGGAGGAGTACGACTCGCTCCCGCTGGACGGCGTCCGCCGCGAGCTGATCGATGGAGTTCTGCACGTGACCCCGAGCCCGACCCACGCACACCAATCCCTTGCGATGCTGCTGGGAGCGGCCCTCTTCCAAACCGCGCCGGCCGAATTCCACGTGACCCAAGGTGTCGAGATCAAGCTCGCGCCACGGCTGCGCTACATCCCGGACATCCTCGCGGTGAAGGCCGAAGCGGTCGCCGGTCGCACCAGAGCCCAGTTCGAGGTGCACGAGGTGCTGCTCGCTGTCGAGATCGTCTCACCGGGCAGTCGGAGCATGGATCGCATCCTGAAGCCCCGGCACTACGCGGAATACGGCATCCCGTGGTTCTGGCGGATCGAGACCGAGGACGGGCTCCTCATCACCGCCCACGAGATCGACCCCGCCACGGGCATCTACGTCGAGATCGGAAAGTTCACCGATCACCTCACGCTGGACGCTCCGTGGCCCATCGACCTCGACCTGGCCCCGCTCGTCCGCGCAGTGGACCTCTAGGGCACCAGGCGGGGGCCGAGGTTCGGGGACGCCGGGCGTTCCATGTACGTGTGGTCCGGGGCGCGGAAGCCCAGCTTCGCGTACAGCGGGTGCATGTCGGACGTGTGCAACATCCAGCGGAAGTCCGCCCCCGGCCCCTCTTCGAGCATCTTGGTGACCAGCGCCCGGCCCAGCCCCGCACCCCGGTGCTCGGGCTCGACGTACACGTCGCCGAGGTAGGCGAGGGCTTCGCCGTCGGAGGTCGCCCTGGCGAAGCCGACCATCCGACCCGACTCCCGTTCGTAGACGCCGACGAGCCGCCAGGCGCGGTCGAGCTGGCGGTCGAAGACCTCGCGGGTGCGCCACCGGCCCCAGTACGCGTGCTGGGAGAGGAACGCCCAGGCCGCGTCGCGGTCGATCCGGGCCGGGTCGTCGTCGATCTCGTACGCGCTCACGTGACCAACCTAGCGGTACGCCGACATCGCCGCCTGCGCGATCTCGTGCTCGGCGGCACCGAGGATCGCCCGGAGCATCGGGTGCAGCCCGGCCGACACGGCGGCGAGGTGGCCGTTGGGCAGGCCGTCGAGGAACACCCGGCTCTCCAGCCCGACGATGCCGACGATGGCGCACAGGGCCGCGTCGGCGACCGGGACCTCGTCCGGGCCGCGCAGGGCGTAGCGCAGCCGGGCGCGGATCCGGACGGCCATCTCCGGGTCGACCGGCTGGATCCGGGTGACCGGGACCAGGCCCAGCCTGCGGGTCTGCACCTTGCGGAGCAGACCCGAGGCCGTGAGCGCACCGGAGATCCGGTCGTAGCTGTCGGAGGCGACGGCCCGTAGCCAGTAGTTCGGCGTCTGGTTCGCGCCGGCGAAGATCGCGCCGAGGGCGCTGTCCGCGACGGACAGGTTGATCGGACGCCGCTCGTAGCCGATCACCCGGCCCTCGCTGACACCGATCCTTCCCGCGAGCATGAGTTCGATCAGGACGGCAGTAGCCAGACCGACACTCAGCGAGGGCAGATGGACGTACGGTTTGCCTTCGCTGGAGTGGGCCAGCAGGTACAGGTCATCGCCTAGGGGCACGTTCAGATCCTCGCAGCAACAGCCCGGAGTCTGTCGTGCACCCCGTGGTACGGGAGCGCCCCCCGCAAGACGGACTTTTCGATCTTGGCCAGCATTGTGTAGTTCGGGTCGCACACGTTGCCGACCGGCGCCTCGCCGGCCTGGCTGACGAGCTGGTACGCGTCGAGGGTGTCCAGCCCGGTCAGCCCGCTCACCCAGGTGACCAGGTCGTGCTGGCTGATCCGGTACGCGTCCTCCAGCGGCCGCGCCGACCCGGTGGACATGATCGCGTTGTCGGACTCCAGGCGCGGCCACGGCGTGGCCTGGCCCTTGATCACGTCCACGACCACGACCGTGTTCATCGCCGACTCCACGGCCGTGCCGCACACCTCGCCGTGGCCCTGCCGGGCGTGCCCGTCGCCGAGGGCGAACAGCGCGCCGGGGACGTTGACCCCGAAGTACGCCGTCACGCCCGCGCGCAGCTCCGGGCTGTCCATGTTCCCGCCGTGCGCGTCCGGGGTGATCGTCATCCGGGACTCGAACGCCGCCGGGGCCACCCCGACCGTGCCGTGCATCGGGTCCAGCGGCAGGTCGACCGTGTAGTCGCTGTTGCGCGCCGAGTAGCGGGCGATCCCCTTGGCCACGTCCAGCTCGTACACCCAGATCCGCTCTTCGAGCGGGGGCTGCAACGACGCCGTGTGCGACGTCGACGTCAGGGCCCCGAAGTGCGGGAACGTGGTCGACACCGCCCGGTCCCGGGCCGGGGTGATCGACACGAAGTGCACGGCGAGGGTGTCGCCGGGCTCCGCGCCCTCCACGTGGAACGGCCCGGTGACCGGGTTCAGGTACGGGAACTCGCACACCTGGGAGGGGAAGTCGTCATAGCCCAGCACCTTGCCGCCGAAGCAGTCCTCGGTGTAGACGGACAGGGCGTCACCGGCCCGGAGCCGGGCCACGGGGGCCCGGCCGCCGAACGTGTACGCGTAGTCCTCCGGCGTGGGCCGGTAGGTCACGAGGTTCAAGCCGATTCCTCACCACTGAGACCGGAGAGCTTCGGCCGGCGACCGAAGACGTACAGGCCGATGAGGATAACCACTCCGAGCAGGATCCAGGCACCCCCCAGTCGGGTCGCCGCGACCTTGGCGTTGACGATGACGTAGGCCAGGATGCCGAAGCCGATCAGCGGCAGTACCAGATGGCGCAGGTAGTCCTTGCTCTTCTTCTTGACCAGGAAGTGCCAGATCACCGACACGTGCAGGACCAGGAACGCGAACATCGCGCCGAAGTTGATCATCGAGCTCAGGTCGCCGATGCCCTCCGGCCGGGTGCTCATGAACAGGCCCAGCGCCAGCGAGATGGCGCTGACCAGCAGGATCGCGTTGCCGGGCACGCCGCGCCGGACGTTGATCCTGGCCAGGAACGAGGGCAACTGCCGGTCGCGGGCCATCGCGAAGATCAGCCGGGACGTGGCGACCTGGGCGACGAGGGAGTCGGCGAAGCCCCACGCGATGGCGGTGGTGACGGCGGTCAGCACGGCGAGCCAGTGGCCGCCGGCGGCCTCCGCCGCGCTGTAGAAGGCGACCCCGTCGGCGTCGCCCTTCGCGATCAGGGCCGCCGGGTCGGTGACGAACAGGGACGCGACCCAGGTCTGGACGAAGAACAGCAGACCGGCCATCGCCAGCGCCGCGATCATCGAGCGGCCGATCTGGCGCTCGTTGCCCTTGTTCTCCTCGGACAACATCGCGATGCCGTCGAAGCCCAGGAAGGACAGCGCGGCGACCGACACGGCGCCGAAGATCAGCGGCCAGGAGAAGGTGCCGCTCTCGAACAGGGCGCCGAACGCCTTCCCGTTGCCCTTGCCCTGCGCCAGCGCGACGAACCCGACCACCAGGAAGATCGCCAGGACGATGAGCTCACCGATGAGCAGCACCTTGGTGACCGTGGCCGTGAGCTTGATGCCCAGGTAGTTGACCGCGGTGTTCACCGCGACGAACACGATCAGCCAGGCCCAGACCGGGATGGCGCTGATCGTCGCGTGCATGGCGATCGAGGCCACCAGGTACAGCAGGCCGGGCACCAGGATGTAGTCCAGCAGGATCGCCCAGCCGGCGAGGAAGCCGACCGGAGCGCCGATCCCGCGACCCGCGTAGGTGTAGACGGAGCCCGCCATGGGGAACGCCTTGGACATCTGCGCGTAGGACAGCGCCGTGAACATCATCGCGACGGCGCCGATGACGTAGGCGAGGGCGACCATTCCACCGGAGGCCTGATAAACCTGGCCGAAAATGGCGAACGGCGCGATCGGGACCATGAAGATGAGCCCGTAGAACAAGAGATCGGTGAAGCTCAACGACCGTCTGAGCTCCTGAGGGTATCCGAACTCTTCGAGGGAATGCCCCTGTTGCTGGCTAGTCATAACGCGGCAGAGTAGTCCGGTTACTTAAAAGAGAAAAGGTTTCTCTAGAAAGTTTTGACGACGTCGAACTCGAGTCCGTCCGCCCGCGCGAGGTGCACGGACTGGGCCACATGACGATGCGTGACGGTCAGCATTCCCCGGCCCGCCATAATGGACACACCATCCGATGTGACGTCAATCTCAGCCGAATCCAACGAACGCGCCCGCTCGGCGAGCGCCGACAACAACCGGACTCCGCCGTACACCGCCTCCGCGTGCCCGTTGAGCATCGGCGCCGGACTCCCGAAACGCCGGGTGTAGCGCTCCGTGAAATCCGCGCACGCGTCCGTGGCCATCGACGCGAAGAAACCCATCGACGCGTACAGCTCGCCCGTGTCGTCGCCACCGGCCCCCAGCAGCCCGTTCTCCTCCAGGGCCGCGCCGAGCCTGACCACCCGGCCGGCGAGCGGGCTCGCGGCGAACGCCCGGTTGAACAACGTCAGGTCCGCGCCCACCAGGGTCAGCAGCACGGCGTCGGCCCGGGACGCCGCGATCGCGTGCAACAGCGGACCGGGATCCGTCAGGCCACGCGGCGCGTAACGCTCGGTGACCACCTGGGCGGCACAGCTCTTCAGGTACACGGCAGCCGCACCGTGCAGCCGGCGCGGCCAGACGTAGTCGTTGCCGACCAGCGCCCAGCGCCGCCGGCCCCGGACCTCCACGAACCAGCGGAGCACTGGGAGCAGCTGGCGTTCGGGGGTCTCACCCGACAGGTACACCCCGGGGGTGTGCTCGCCGCCCTCGTATGGCGGCGTGTACACGAATGGCAGCCGGCCGCCGATCGCCCTGCTCAGCGCGATCCGCACATCGCTGGCGTGCGAGCCGACCAGCGCGCGCACCGCGCCAGCCTCCACCAGCCCCATCACGTCGGCGGTCACCTCCGCCGGCGACCGGCCGCCGTCGACGAGGACGAGTTCCACCGGACGGCCCAGAATGCCGGCCCCGGCGTTGAGTTCGGCGACCGCGAGCTTCGCGCAGTTGACCGCGCCGGGCCCGACCATGCCCAATGTTCCCGACAGCGGGACTACCAACGCGACCCGGACCGCCTCGTGTGGTTCGGGAGCCAACAGTCGGGCTTCCAACAGGTCACTGACGATGGTCACATCCGCACGCACGACCCGAGTATCGTCTGCACCGACCGTGAGGGAAAGGGGCGACCCATGCCAGCGAGTGACTTGCGCACCCACCTGGCCTACGCCCTGAGCGCAGCGGAACGGGCCGCCAATCGCGATCTCTCCGTGGCGCTGGCCGAGGCCGGGATTACGGTGGAACAGTGGCGCATTCTCAGTGCCCTGGCCGAAAACCCCGGTCAGCCCATGGGCGAGCTGGCGGAGACCGTGCTGATGCCGCACCCGACGCTGACGAAGGCCGTCGATCGGCTCGTGGACTCCGCGCTCGTCTACCGGCACCAGGATCCGGCGGACAGACGTCGGGTCGTGGTGTATCTGTCCGATCAGGGCACAGCTCTGCTCGATCGGGCCAAAAGGCGTGCGGTGTCCCAGCACAGAGCGATGGAACGGGCGCTTGGTCCGGAACGGACCGAACGTCTGATGCACGACCTCGTCGCATTGGTCAGGATGATCGAGTAGGCTCCGTTCCCCGTGCCCGGACGGTAACCGAACTGATGCCATCTTGGCGGCACAAACATTCCATCGAAGCTGAAAAAATTCAGTCCGTTCCTGAACTGAATGAGGAGGCCCTGGTGACCACACCGCGCACCGCCGACGAGCTCGGAGCGCCCTTGGGCGCGGAGGAGCTGAAGGAGGCGACCTCCGCGATCGTCGCCAACATCGAGCAGGTGATCGAGGGCAAGACCGCCATCGTCCGGCTCGCGCTCGCCGTCCTCCTCGCCGAGGGGCACCTGCTCATCGAGGACGTTCCCGGCGTTGGCAAGACAAAGCTCGCCAAAGCCCTGGCACGGTCGATCGACTGCTCGGTGCGCCGGATCCAGTTCACCCCGGACCTGCTGCCCAGCGACGTGACCGGCGTGAGCGTCTACAACCAGGAGAACCACGACTTCGAGTTCAAGCCCGGGGCCGTGTTCGCCAACCTGGTCGTCGGCGACGAGATCAACCGGGCCTCGCCGAAGACCCAGTCGGCGCTGCTGGAGTGCATGGAGGAGCGGCAGGTCACCGTCGACGGGACGACCTACTACCTCCAGACGCCGTTCATGGTGATCGCGACGCAGAACCCGATCGAGATGGAGGGCACCTACCCGCTACCCGAGGCCCAGCGCGACCGGTTCACCGCCCGACTGGCCATGGGGTATCCGGCGCCGGGCGCGGAGCTGGCGATGCTCGACCACCACGGCGCGTCCGACCCGCTCGACGAGCTGCGCGCGGTCACCGACGCGAACATGATCCGCCGGCTGATCCACACCGTCCGCCAGGTGTACGTGGCCGACTCCATCAAGCAGTACGCGGTCGACCTGGTCACCGCCACCCGCGAGGCCCCCGACCTGCGGCTCGGCGCGAGCCCCCGGTCCACGCTCCAGCTGCTGCGCACCGCCCGGGCCGTGGCCGCCCTGGAGGGCCGCGACTTCGTGCTCCCCGACGACCTGCAGGCCCTGGCCGTGCCGGTCCTCGCGCACCGGCTGATCCCGACCGCCGAGGCCCAGCTCGCCCGCCGGACCACCGACGCGATCGTCTCCGACATCCTGCACAAGCTGCAGATCCCCACCAGCGACCAGCACAACTCCAGGCGGCGGTAGCGATGCGGGAGGCACTGGCCGGGCTCACCACACGGGGCCGGTCGTTCCTCGCGGCGGCCGCGGCGGCCCTGGTGTCGGCGATCGTCCTCGGCGAGAAGGACCTGCTCCCGGTCGCCCTGCTCCTGGCGACGCTTCCGCTGCTCGCGGCGGCGGCCATCTCCCGGACCCGGTACCGCCTGACGTGCAGCCGGGTGCTCGACCCCCGGCGCGCGTCGGTCGGGGCCAGCGCCCGGGTCGTGCTCCGGTTGCAGAACCTGTCCCGGATCCCGACCGGCACGATGCTGCTGGAGGACCGGCTGCCCTACGCGCTGGGCTCCCGGCCCCGCCTGGTCCTGGAACGCCTGGGTTCGTACCAGACGTCCACTGTGGCCTACACGGTGCGCGCCGACGTGCGCGGCCGGTACGAGGTCGGGCCGCTCGTCGTGCGGCTCACCGACCCGTTCGGGCTGTGCGAGCTGACCCGCTCCTTCCCGTCCACCGACCGACTGACCGTGATCCCGCAGGTCACGGCGTTGCCGGAGATCCGGCTGGCCGGGGAGTACGCGGGGTCCGGCGAGAGCCGCGCCCGGTCGGTGGCCGTGCACGGCGAGGACGACGCCGCGACCCGCGAGTACCGGCACGGGGACGACCTGCGCCGGGTGCACTGGCGGTCCACGGCCCGGGTCGGCGAGCTCATGGTGCGCCGCGAGGAACAGCCGTGGGAGTCCAAGGCCACCATCGTGGTCGACACCCGGGGCACCGCGCACCGGGGCGAGGGCCCCACCTCCAGCTTCGAGTGGTCCGTCTCGGCCGCCGCCAGCGTCGCCCTGCACCTGCGGCACGAGGGCTACAAGCTGCGGATGGTCACCGACACCGGCGCCGACATCGACGCCAACGAAGGTGACGGCGAGGGCGCGATGCTCGACTACCTCGCCGACGTCAAGCTCGGCCCCCGGGGCGACCTGACCCGGCTGATGGAGCGGATCCGACGCCGCTCCGACGGCGGGCTCGTCATCGCCGTGCTCGGGCTGATCACGCCGGAGGAGGCCGAACTGCTGGGCGGCCTGCGGCGTACCGGATCGATATGTATCGCTTTCCTGCTCGACAGCACGACCTGGCTGCAACTGCCGCCCACCCAGCGGGCCGCCGCCGAACAGGCGCACGAGGCCGGCGCGCTGGCCCTGCTCCGGGCCGGCTGGCGGGTCGTCGGCGTCTCGCACGGCTCCCGGCTCGCGGCGCTGTGGCCGCAGGCGGCCCGGGGCAACCAGGGCTTCGCCTTCCGCGCCGCCATGGCCGAAACCGTATCGACGGGGGTTAACCCATGACAGCTTCGACCCGACCGAGGGAGGTGACGGGGTGACCCAGCGCAGGCATGTGGCGATCATCGCCGGGATCGCGTCCCTGCTGGCCATCGCGCCCCTGACCTCGATCTTCGAGTCCTGGGGCTGGTTGCTGACCCTGGCGACGATGCTCGTGGTGCTCATCGTGGGCGCCGCGGTCACGGCCCGGGCCCTGCGCGCCCCGTCCTGGGCGCAGCCGCTGATCACGATGGGCGTGCTCCTGCTGTTCCTGACCTCGCGGTTCGGCGAGGGCGCCCTGCTGGGCGTCCTGCCGACGCCGGCGGTCTTCGTGCACTTCAACGACCTGCTGAACACCGCGGGCGACGACATCCAGCAGGTCGCGGTGCCGGCCCCGAGCCGGGTCGCGTTGCAGTTCCTCACCCTGCTCGGCGTCGGCATGGTCACCCTGCTCATCGACATGCTCGCCGTCACGCTCCGCCGGCCGGCACTCGCCGGCCTGCCGATGCTCGCGATCTACTCGGTGCCCGTCGCCGTCATCGACACCGGCGTGCCGGTGTGGCCGTTCGTGCTCGGCGCCACCGGCTACCTGTGGCTGCTCGTCGCCGACAACACCGACCGGGTCCGGCGCTGGGGCCGGCGGTTCAGCGGCGACGGCAAGGACATCGACGCGTGGGAGCCGTCCCCGATGGGGGCCGCCGGCCGCCGGCTCGGCATCGCCAGCCTCGCCATCGCGGTCGCGCTGCCCCTGCTCGTCCCGAGCCTCGGCAGCGGCATCATGAACACCTTCGGCGTCACCGGCGACGGCACCGGGCCCGGCAACGGGTCCGGCAACGGCAGCGGCTCGATGGTCAACCCGATCACGCAGCTGCAGGGCTTCCTGATGCGCAACGGGACCATCGAGATGGCCAGGATGACCACGGACAACCCCAGTCCCGGGTACCTGAAGCTCGCGGTCGCCGACGACGTCACCGAGTCCGGCTTCCGCCCCTCGAACCCACATACCCCCAAGGCGCTCGGCTCGCTCCCCGACCCCAGCCAGGGCATGTCCGCGGACGTGAAGCGCCAGCAGCACACGGCCTCCATCGAGGTGCACAACCTCGACACCCCCTACCTCCTGCTGTACCCGAGGGCCAGCACCGTCGACACGCGCAAGGTCAAGGGCACCTGGCAGTACGACCCGATCACCGGGGTGGCGTTCTCCGGCAAGGGCAGCAACGCGCGCGGGGCCAAGTACACCCAGAGCTACATCGACTACGGGTTCACGGCCGAGGTGCTGCGCAGGGCCCCCAACGTCAGCCCCGACGACCCGGCAGCGCAGATGTTCACCAAGGTGCCGCAAAACGCGTACGTGGCCTCCGAGGTGATCCGGGCGACGCAGGGCGCGTCGAACCAGTACGACAAGGTGCTCGGGATCCTCAACACGTTCTCCGACACCAACGGGTTCAGCTACACCCTGAGCACCAAGCCGGGCACCAGCGGAAGCCTGATCGAGGACTTCCTGAAGAACAAGAAGGGGTACTGCGAGCAGTACGCCTCCGCGATGGCCTGGATGGTCCGCCAGGCCGGCATCCCGTCCCGGGTCGTCACCGGCTTCACCCAGGGCACCCAGGTTCCCGGCTCGCCGAAGACCTGGGTCGTCACCAACTACAACCTGCACGCCTGGGTCGAGGTGTACTTCACCGGCTTCGGCTGGGTGCCCTTCGACCCGACCCCGTCGGCCCTGGTCGCCGGCTCCGTGGCCCTGCCCTGGGCCCCCGACCCGAGCCGGCCGAACCCGACCCCGACCAACGCCGGCCCGTCCTCCGGCCCGGTCGACGACGGCGACCCGACCGCCCCGAAGGGCGACACCGGGATCAAGGACAAGGACAGCGGCGCGGCGGCCGGTGCGACGCCCGTCAAGCCGGCCCAGTGGCCGTACTTCCTGGTCGGAGCCCTCGTGCTCCTCGCGTTACTCCTCACCCCCGCGACCGCCCGGATCCTCACCCGGCGCCGACGGCTCGCGTGGACCAGCTCCGCCGACCCCGACGTGGTCCGGCGGAACACCCACCAGGCGTGGACGGAGTTCGGTGACCTGCTCACCGACTACGGGCTCGACAGCGACGCCATCGAGACGCCCCGCGGCCTGATGACCCGGCTCACCGGCCGGGTGGTCGGCGAGCGGGCCTTCGCCGGGCTGCTCACCGGAGGCGCCGCCGAGGGGGCCAGGCTGCTGGCCACGGCCGAGGAACGCGCCCGGTACGCCCGGGAGCCACTCGCCGGCGAAGGCATCCGGGCCGCGCTCGGCGCCGTGCGGGCCGGGCTGCGCGACGACTCCGGCCGGTGGGTACGGATCTCCGCCGTGCTGATGCCACCGTCGACCGTGGAGCGGTGGCGACGGGCCACCGGGAACGCCGGGTTCGTGACGGTGGAGTGGCTGGCGCGGTTGCACCATCATCTGACGCCGCGGAAGTTGTTCCGGACGCGCTGAGGAATCGGGAAGAGCGGCCCCCACACCACCAGGTGTGGGGGCCGCTCCGTGTCAGGCGGGTGGCGCGGGCCACCACGATCGCGCGCATGGACGCTGTGGAGAAAGGACGAGTCGACGTTCGCGACCTCTGACGCGCCGCCGGGAGCGGCGGGTGACCGCCGGTGCGGGTACGCGTCGGGGCCCGGCCGGGATCACCCGGCCGGGCCCCGCACACGATGGGTCAGCGGTCGTCCATGCGACGACGCCAGCGTTCCTCGAGACGGTCGACGAAGGAGGACTTGCGGGTCCGGGTCCGGCGGCTCGCCTGACCCCCGACGGCGCGCAGCTCAGGACGGTGCGCCCGGCGTTGCGACTGCAGTCCGTAGGCCGCGGAGCCGAGCATCACCACGAAACCGGCGACACCCAGCAGCGGAATCTTGCTCACAGCACCGTAGATCAACAGTGCGAGGCCGATGACCAACAGCCCACCGGCCGCCACCAGGCGACGCCGGCTGCGGTAGCCCGGATCGCTGGCCCGCACCGCCGAGGCGAATTTGGGGTCATCGGCGAGCGACCGCTCGATCTCCTCGAACAGTCGCTGCTCGTGCTCGGAGAGCGGCACGGCACTCCTCCCCGGTCATCGAGCCGACCCGGGCGGGTCGGCGGACCGCGCAGCCGTTCGGCTGCCTATAGGCCAGTCTACGAGGGGGCCACCGACTCGGAAAGCCGGATGTTGGCCAGTTATCAAACCTGACCGGATTCCGGACTTCCCAACTCGGGGTGTAGTGGACCTCCACCCGCTGTCACTCCTCTATCCTGCCACCTTCAGGGCCTTCCTGGGCAGTCGATCTCAGGTCACGTTCACCACCCGGTTTCCGGCCCGTCATTCCGGCGTCCCGTGGCCGCAACAGGCTGGCCGGGCGCAGGGCCGCGACCCCGAACCGGGCTGCCACGGCATCCGTCGCCTGGTCAGCCTCCCGCCAGCCCTTGTCGGGCTCGCCCAGGGTCAACTGGCGGGGCTGGCCGTCGGCGCCGAGCAGGCCCTCCACGCGCACCCCGATCAGGCGAACTGGTCGAGAACCCACTGAATCTCGCAAAATCGTGTAGAGCGACCAGGCCGTCTCGAAGACCTCGCGGGTCACGTCGGTGGGCACCGGCAGGGTCCGGGACCGCGAGACCGTACTGAAGTCGTCGAAGCGGACCTTCAGCGCCACCGTGCGGCCCACCATCGCCGCCGCACGCAGCCGACGGCTCGCCTTGTCCGACAGCGCGAGGAGGGCGCGACGGAGAAGGTCCGGCTCCGTGACGTCCAGGTCGAACGTGGTCTCCGCGCCGATCGACTTCTCCACGGAGTCGGTGACGACGCGGCGCGGGTCGCGACCCCACGACAACTCGTACACATGGCGGCCGACGGCCTCGCCCAGGGCGCGGCGGAGGGTGGCGGCCGGGGCCTGGGCGACGTCGCCGACCAGCGTGAGCCCCAGACGGCGGAGCGCCTCAGCCGTCCGCTCCCCCACGCCCCACAGCGCGCCGACCGGCAGTGGGTGCAGGAAGTCGAAGACCATCGCCCGCGGCACCACGAGCATGCCGTCCGGCTTGGCCCTGGTCGAGGCCAGCTTCGCCAGGAACTTGTTCGGCGCGACCCCGACCGAGCACGTCAGGCCCATCTCGGCCTGGACCCTGCTCCGCAGCCGCTGGGCGATGCCGGTCGGCGGGCCGAACAGGCGGACGGCACCGGACACGTCCAGGAACGCCTCGTCCACCGACAGCGGCTCCACGAGGGGGGTCACGTCGCGGAACATGGCCATCACGGTGCGCGACGCGGCACTGTACGCCTCGAAGTCCGGCGGCAGGTAGACCGCGTGCGGGCAGGCGCGCCGGGCGCGGGCCATCGGCATCGCGCTGCGGACGCCGAACTTTCGCGCCTCGTAACTGGCGGCGCTCACCACGCCCCGGGGGCCGAGGCCGCCGACGATGACGGGGCGGCCGCGCAGCTCGGGGCGGCGGCGAAGCTCCACGGAGGCGTAGAAGGCGTCCATGTCGACGTGCAGGATCGGGCAGCCGTCATCGTCGGCGCCCGGACCGAACCGGACGTCGCGCTCCTCGGGAAGTGGCTGATGACGGCCCACAGCCGTGAACCTACCGGGGCGGTACGACAATCAGGGGAATGCCGACCTCATCCGGCGTGACCGAGCCGTGGTAGCCGACCAGGACGGACGCGCCCGGCTCGAGTTCGGAGGCCACGACGACCCGCCGACCGAGGCAGGTCACCACGATGTCCCCGATCCGGTCGCGGTGCGCGTCGGGCACCGGGCCGTACCAGCCGGAGTCGATCGCCTCCGACCTGCTCACCACGGAGGCCGAGTCGCCGAGGACCGCGCGCCACGCCGCGAGCACGTCGGCCTGGGCGCCGGGCAGAGTGTGCACGTACCGCACCCGCGGCTCGCCGGCCAGCACCCGGACCCCGGACCGCAGCTCGGGGACCGCGTCGAAGTCGATCCGGTCCTCGTCCGGCACATTGATCATGCCGTGGTCGGCGGTCACCACCAGCGCGGTGTCCTCCGGGAGCCGCTCGACGAGCTGGCCGAGCATGGCGTCGACAGCGGCGACCTCCGCCAGCCACTCCGGCGAGCCGAGGCCGAAGAGGTGTCCGGCGGTGTCGACCCGGGGGTGGTAGCCGTAGATCAGGCGCGCGTCGCTGGCCAGCACCCGGTCGACCAGCGTGCCGAGGTTCGCGCCGGTGTACGGCGCCCCCCGGTACGCCGCGACGGTCAGGCCGCTGCCCTCGTAGGCCGCCGGGCCGAGCACGGCGGTGGAGACGCCGGCGGACTCGAACCGGGTACGCACCGGCTGCCACACCGCCGGGTCCGGGTCGTCCTGCCATCGGGTGTGGTCGAGCACCTGGTCGGTACCGGGCAGGTTGACCCGGAAGCCGAGGACGCCGTGCGCGCCGGGCAGGGCACCCGTGCCGAGGCTGACCAGGCTCGCCGGGGTGGTCGACGGGAAGTGGCAGGCGATCTCCGTCATGCCGCCCAGCCGGCCGGCCCGGATGTCGCCGAGGACCGGGGCCACGTCGGCCGCCCGGGGCAGCACCCGGGAGCCCAGGCCGTCGATCAGCAGGACGACGACGCGGCGGGCACCGGCGAGCCGGGCCGTCAGGCCGAGCCGGTCGGCGCCCGCGCCGGTGATGGCGGTCAGGACGCTGGGCAGGATGTCGGAGATCGTGCCGGTCAGGGGTGCATGGCTGGCCGGATCCGGGAAGATCCGGCTGGTCATGACTTGCGGGCCAACAGGTGAATCTGGGTGGCGATGTCCCGGTACGGTGGCACCGCGGCGGCGGCCAGCTCGAACCGGAGCAGCGCCTCGTACGCCCCCGGCTCGGTGTCCAGGAGCGCCCCCGGAACGAGGTCCGCGGCCACCCGCACCCCGTGCACCTGCTCCACGGCGAGGCCGGCGCTGGCGAGGAGGGCGGAGGCGGACTCCGCGTCGTACCGGCGCAGCAGCGTGTCACGGGGGCCGCCGCGCCCGGCCGGGTCCTGGAAGGTCGCCAGAGCGGCCGGCAACTGGCCGGCGATCGCCCGCGCCAGGGCGGCCGCGACCCGGTTGGCCACCACGATGCTGGCCGCGCCGCCGGAGCGCAGCGCCCCGGCGAGGTCGCCGGCGACGACGGCCGGGTCGTCCACGACCTCCAGCACGCTGTGGCACAGCACCAGGTCGGCGCCAGCGGTGGGCACCAGCTCGCCGAGGCGGTCCGCGTCGCCCTGCACCGCGGTGACCCGCTCGCCGACCCCGGCCTCGGCCGCGCGCCTCGCCAGGGCGGCCAGCGCGTCGGGGTTGGCGTCCACCACGGTCACCGTGTGCCCGGCCTGCGCGAGGGGCACCGCGAACCCGCCCGTGCCACCGCCGACGTCGACGATGGTCAGGTTCTCGCCGGCCCGCCGCTCCAACTCGGCGCGCAACACGGCCCAGACGACCGCTGTGCGCGGCGCCGCATGGGTTCGCTCCACGGCTCAATCTCCTTCGTCGACGTCAACGCCTGGAAGCCTAGCCTCCCCGCGTCGGGGAGCAGCTGGAGCCGAACGTGTCCGAGGGGTGGTCCGTGGTTCCGACGGGTGCTGTGGGCAGCGGAAAGGCCGGCGCGGGTGCCGGTGGGCGGGTGTGGCGGCTCACCTCGGGTGGTGGCCGGTACCAGGCGGGCGGGCCTCGCGGTGGTCGTCGGGAGGAGGCGGACGCGGCCGTGTCCGAGAAGGGTGAGCGGGTCGAGGTAGGTGCGACCGCGTCGCAGGCCCCAGTGCAGGCACGCCGTGGTCGGGCAGCCGGGATGGCCCGGTTCGAGGTCGCCCAACTGGTCGCCGGGGCGGACGACGGCACCCGTCGCGACAGCCGGTGTGACCGGTTGGTATGTGGTGAGCAGGCCGTCAGGGTGCTGGACGCTGACGACGCCCACGCCGGCGACGACCCCGGAGAAGTGGACGACCCCTGCCCCGGCGGACAGGACCGGCTGGGCGGGGGCGCCGGCGAGGTCCACGCCGCGGTGGCCGGGGAGCCACGGGGCCGGAGGGGGCTGGAAGCGGCGGGTGACCGTCGGGGTGGGGGCGAGTGGCCACTGGTACCGGATGGATGGTCCCGGCGGGTCCACGGCTGGGAGCGCCACCGGGCGGGAGACCCCCTCGGCGCCCGGTCGGTAGTGCCTGTCCCGGAGCGCGTCTCGGGACGCGATCCCGGGTCGGTCGGGTGGGACCCAGGAAGCAGGTGGCGCCCCGAGGAGAAGAAGTGTGAGCAGGGCGCTGAGCACGGACATGCCCCCAGGGTCACTGTCGGCGTGACCGCCGGTCGCTCCCCTGTGGATAACCACCCTGCCTGTGGACAACAGGGCCCTGGTCACAGCCGCAACCGCGCCGGCCCGGCACGGACCGGCGCGGGGCCTCAGCCCTTGACCAGCACCGGCAACGCCTCGGCGAGCCGCTCGTACTCCGCGGCCGTGTTGTACACCTGCGCCGACAGCCGGAGGATCCCGCCGCCGCCCCAGTAGCTGATCGCGACCTCCGCGCCGATCTCCGCGACGATGCGGGCCCGGAGCGCGACGGCGGCGTCCTGGCTGTCCACCAGTCCGGGACGCAGCGGGATGGGGCGCATCGGGAGCCCCGGTGAGCCGGGGGCCGGGGCGTCGAGGGCCGCGGCGACGATCCGCTGGCCGTACTCCACCAGGGCCGTGTTGTGCGCGCGGACCTCAGCCCAACCGAGGTCGTGGAGTACGTCGATCCCGACCGGGGCGGCCAGCCAGCCCGAGTAGTCCAGGGTGCCCTGCCACTCGATGGCCCCGGGGAAGCCGCGGTGCGCCTCCCACGACACGATCGTGGGCTCCATCCGGGGCCGCCACTCCTCGGCGACGGTGAGGACGGCCGTGCCGCGCGGCGCGTACGCCCACTTGTGCATGTTGCCCAGCCAGAAGTCCGCCCCGATCGCCGTGACGTCCACATCGAGGGCGCCGGGGACGTGCGCGGCGTCGACCAGCGTGGCGACGCCGAGCGCACGGAGCGCCGTGACGATCCGGGCGACGGGGAACAGGAGCGCGGTCGGGGAGGTGATCTGGTCGACGTACGCCAACCGGGTCCTGGGGCCGACCGCCGCGACGAGCGCCGCCACGATCTCGTCGTCGGTCGCGTTCGGCTCGACGGCCACGGTCACCACGGCCGCCCCGGCCCTGTCGCACGCGCGCCGCAGCCCCATGGTGACCGCGCCGTACCCGTGGTCGGTCACGAGCACCTCGTCGCCCGGCGCGAGAGCCACCGAGTCGGAGACGATCTGGGCGGCGGTCGTTGCGTTGGCGACCAGCGCCGTACCCTCCGGATCCGCACCCAGGAACTCCGCGATCGCCCGCCGCGCGGCCTCGACCCGCTCGATGGCGCCCCGGGTGAAGAACCGCATCGGGTTGGACTCGATCTCGTCGCGCAGCGCCTGCTGGGCCTGTTGGACGCGCAGCGGAACGGCTCCGAAGGAGCCGTGGTTGAGCTGCAGAACAGTCTGGTCGAGGGTGAACAGGTCTCGGGCACCGGGCAGCGGGGTGGGAGGGTTCGCCATGGACCCTGACGCTAGGGCCTCCGGCGGCTCCGGCACAGGGGTACCGACGAATATCTCAGGTCAGGCGCGGGGATGCGCCTGGTTGTAGGCCTGGCGGAGCCGGTCCACCGAGACGTGGGTGTAGATCTGGGTGGTGGCCAGCGAGGCGTGCCCGAGGAGCTCCTGCACCGAGCGCAGATCGGCCCCGCCGTCGAGGAGGTGGGTGGCCGCGGCGTGCCGGAGACCGTGGGGCGACAGGTGCGGCAGGTCCGCGTGGTCGGCCGCGCGTTCGACGATCTTCCGGGCGCTGGACACCCCGAGCCGCCCGCCCCGGTCGCCGAGCAGCAGCGCGTTCTTCTCGGACCGGAACAGGGCGGGTCGGCCGCGGCTGAGATAGACGTTGAGAGCCAGTTCGGCGGGTACCCCGTAGGGCACCGCGCGTTCCTTCGCTCCCTTGCCGAGCACCCGCAGGACGCGGCGCTCGCGGTCGACGTCGTCGATGTCGAGGCCGCACAACTCGCTGACCCGGATGCCGGTGGCGTAGAGGAGTTCGAGGACCAGGCGGTCGCGCAACCCCGCCGGGGTGGTCTCGTCGGCCTTCTCCACCATGTCGGCCGCCTGCTCGGCGCGGAGGACGTGCGGCAGGTCCCGTCGGGCCTTGGGGCTGGCCAGGAGCTGACCCGGGTCGACGGCGAGCAGGCCGGTGCGGTGCGCCCAGGCGCAGAACACCCGGGCCACGGCGGCGCGGCGGGCGAGGCTGGCTCGCGCGGCCCCGCCCGCGCGGACCCCGGCCAGCCAGCCGCGCAGGACCCGGATGTCCAGGCCCGCGACCGTCGGGTGGCCGTCGGCCGCGGCGTGGGACAACAGGGAGACCGTGTCCGCGGTGTACGCGCGCACCGTGTGCACCGACCGGCCGCGCTCGCTGGCCAGGTGCCGGGCGAAGTCGTCCACGGCGTCGCGCATCGCCTCGGGCAGCGCGGAGTAACTCTCATGGGCCGAACTCACACCACGACCCTAGCCCCACCGGCCGACCCGGACCGGCACCCGCGACGATCCGGCGCACGGCTGTCACCCGCTCCGGCCCCTGGCGCTGCGGGCGGCCAGCCGCGAACGTCGGCCCGGATGGCGGCTGCCAGCCCGCGCGCCAGAAGGGAGTGGGCTGCCCGGATGGCGGCTGCTAGCCCCTGCGACCCGCCGGACGGGTCGACGGCCTGCGGCGGGTCTGGAACAGGCCGTGATCGTCCTCGACCACCAGCTCCCGCGCGACGAGCGCCGGCAGATTGCGCCGAGCGTCCGTCGGCGACACCCCCGCCACCACTGCGATCTCCGCCGCGGAGATCGCGTGCCCCCGGGGCACGGCGTCGAGCACCCGCGCCGCCAGGTCGTCCAGCCCGTCCCGCTCGGTGGCCCGGCCCCGGACCGGCGGCGCCAGGTACTCCCCGATCCGTCCCACCTCCTCCAGCACCTGCTCGGGTGTCGTCACGAGGCGGGCGTGGTGCTCGCGGATCTCCGCGTGGCAGCCTTCGCTCGTCGGCGACGTCGCCGGCCCGGGGCACGCCATCAGCGCCCGGTTGAGCTGGAACGCCCGCCGCGCGGTACTGCGGGCCCCACTGCGCGCCGCCGCCTCGACCACGACCGTGCCCCGCGACAGGGCGGCGATGAGCCGGTTACGCACCAGGAACCGGGTACGGTGCGGGGTCGCCCCGGGCGGCCACTCGGTGAGCAGCAGCCCGGTGTCCGCGATCTGTTCGAAGAGCCCGGCGTGGGCCAGTGGATACACCGTGTCGATGCCGCACGCCAGGACGGCCACGGTGCGTCCCCCGGCACTCATCGCCGCCCGGTGCGCCGCGGCGTCGATCCCGTACGCGCCACCGGAAACGACCGTCCATCCCGACTCCGCCAGGCCGAAGCTGATCTCCGTGGCCATGTACAGGCCGTACGGCGTGGCCGTCCGCGCGCCGACCACCGACACGGACCGGTCCACGGTGTCGGCGACCGGCAGCGCGCCGCGCACCCACAGACACACCGGTGGCTGGCTGTCGACGTCGATGCCGGTCGCGCCGCCGCGGCTCATCCGGGCCAGCTCGTCGGCGCGGGTCGGCCAGTCGGGGTCCTCGGGCGTGACCAGCCGCGCGCCGAGCCGGTCCGCGGCGCTCCTGGCGTCCTCCGCGAGGCGCCACGGGTCCCGGTCGCCGAGTCTGGCCTTCGCGGCGGCGGACAGGGTGACGAGGTCGTGCGGTGCCTCGGGCTCGCCCAGGAGGCGGCGCAGGGCCTCGGCGGGCCCGGAGGTCCGCACGAGGCGGGCCAGGACGGCGTTGCCCGGTTCGACCAGGCTGGCCAGGACGATCCGGGCCATGGTGACGGTCATGTGGAACTCCTCAGTCGTAGATGGATGGCCTCGCGTATGTCGCCCTTGTCGGGCCTGGTCCGACCGCCCAGGTCGGCGAGTGTCCAGGCCACCCGGAGCACCCGGTCGAAACCGCGCGCCGACAGCAACCCCAGCTCCAGGTACCGGGTGAGGTCCTGGCTGACTGTGGTGGGCAGCCGCCACGGACCCCCGCGCAGGTCCACGCCCGGCACCTGGCTGTTCGCTGTCCAGCCCGTGCCCGACCAGCGCTCGGTCGCCGCCGCCGTCGGATCCACCATCAGCTGGGCCGGGGTGACGGGGCGCAGCGTCAGCTGGACGTCGATCCGGTCCAGCAGCGGCCCGGAGATCCGGGCCAGGTACCGCCGGCGGGCCAGTGGGCTGCAGTCGCAGACCAGCACCCCGCTGGCGCACGCGCACGGGTTGGCGGCGATGACCAGCTGCACCCGCGCCGGGTACTCCGCCGTGCCCCGCGTCCGGGCCAGCCGCACCCAGCCCGACTCCAGCGGCTGGCGCAGCGTGTCCAGCGCGGTACCGCTGAGCAGCGGGGCCTCGTCGAGGAACAGGATGCCCCGGTGGGCCAGGGACAGCACCCCGGGCCGGGCGAGCCCGCTCCCGCCTCCGACGAGGGCGGCTGGGCTCGTGGTGTGGTGCGGCGCCTGGAACGGCGGCCGGCGGATCAGCGCGCCGTCTGGGGGCAGCACGCCGGCCACGGAGTGCACGGCGGTGACCTCCAGCGCCGCCTGGTCGTCGAGCCGGGGCAGCAGACCGGGCAGCCGCTCGGCGAGCATCGTCTTGCCGGCGCCCGGCGGGCCGAACAACGCGAGGTGGTGCCCGCCGGCGGCCGCCACCTCCAGGCCCCGCCGGCCGTCCTCCTGGCCGGCGATGTCCGCCAGGTCCGGGCCAGGAGGGAACGTCACCGGCCGCTCCCGCGGCGGGTCGAGCAGGCGACCGGCGCCCCTGGCGAAGGCGATCAGGCGACCGAGGTTGTCCACGGCCTTCACCAGGATGCCCGGCACGAGGGCGGCCTCCCTGGCGTTGGCCAGCGGCACGACGACCCGTCGGACCCCGGCCCTGGCGGCGGCCAGCACGGCGGGCAGGGTGCCGCGCACGGGCCGGACCTGGCCGTCCAGCCCCAGCTCGCCGATGAACGCCGTGTCGGCCAGCACGGCGGCCGGCAACGCACCGTGGGCACAGAGCAGTGCCATCGCGATGGCCAGGTCGAATCCCGAACCGGCCTTCGGCTGGGAGGCCGGGAGGAGGTTCACCACCGCATACCTCGACGGCCACTCCTCGCCGCAGTTGACGATGGCGGCGCGCACCCGGTCGCGGGCCTGGTGCAGAGCGGTGTCCGGCAGGCCGGTCAGCAGCAGCCCGGGCAGGCCGGTGCGCACGTCGGCCTCCACCTCCACCAGGCTGCCGCGCACCCCGGTCAGGCCGACGGCGTGCACCCTCGCATACCCCATCAGAACGCCCCACGCAGGTGCTCCACCGTGGCGGGGCCGCTGCGTCGGGGGCGGACGCAGACCACGTCGAACCGGACCTCCACCGTGGACAGCCCGCTGTGGGCCAGCCAGTATTTCGCCAACCGGCGCACCTGTGCGACCTTGGCCGCCGTCACCGCCTCGGCCGGCGAGCCGTGCGAGTCGCCGCGCCGGGTCTTGACCTCGCAGATCACCAGCGCGTCGCCGTCGCGGGCGATGATGTCGATCTCGCCCTCGCCACACCGCCAGTTCCGGTCGAGCACCGCCATGCCGGCATCGACCAGGAACCTCGCGGCGACCCGTTCGCCATACCTACCCACCGCGTCCTTCGCCGCCACGCGCTCTCCCAACTCCGCCACGTCGACCCGATCGTCCGATCCGACGAAACGATGCCGGGTCGCGGAAGGAGCCGCGGCACGCCTGTGGATAACCAACACTTCCGGTTGAGCTGGGGAAACAGAGACCAGAGCGCGGGATTGGCTGACGCTGTGAACAGCCTGTGGATAACTTCTGTTCAGTTTGAACCGTAGCATGGGAGATTCAAAGTGAACAGCACGGATGACCAGCGCGACCCCCTCGGGCTTGTGCCTTCAGGGGCCGCGACATCCAGCTACAGCGGCATGGGCCAGGAGTAGGGCCCGTCGGGGTCATCGAGCCAGATGTATTGGCGGTCGGGGTCGTCGAGGGCGGTGATGCCGAGGCGGTCGCGTCCGGGGCGGCCGAGTGTGTCCCAGAGGGCGGCGGCGTGCTCGACGGTGTCCCAGAGTCGGGCGGGGCCCCGTTGTAGCGCGGTCCAGCGGCCGGGGCCGGCGGGGATGAGCGGGACCTCGGCGAGTGATGCGGCGTCGGAGATGGTGACTGCCTTGCCGGTGGGTCCGCCCTCTGTGGTGCCGATGGACAGTCCCGGGATGTGCAGGTGGAGGAACAAGGCGAGTTCGTCGTCGGGGTTGGTCAGGCGTTCCGGGTCGAGGGTGGTGGTGCCGTAGTGGGGCATCCGGCCGTGGGTGCTGGCGCGAGGCCCGGCGAGCGGGTCGTCGAGGCGGGGGCGTAGGGGCATGAACGACATGCGGTGTGGGTCGAAGTGCCCGACTACTTCGTCGGGGGCGGTTTTGGTGAGGACCATGAGCGCGGCGTCGGTTCCGCCGTGTAGGGGCGCGACGATGCGCCCGCCGGGGGCGAGTTGAGTGATCCAGGCCGGGGGGATCTGGGTTACTGAGCAGGTGGCGAGGATGGCGTCGAACGGTGCCGCGCTGGGGAGCCCGGCGTATCCGTCGGCGGCCTTCAGCGTCGGGTGATAGTCGAGGTCGGCCAGCACATCGCGCGCGCGGTCCACTAGCGCCGGGTCCAGGTCGACGGAGTACACCCGGTCGGGGCCGAGGCGGTGACACAGTAGGGCGGCGTTGTATCCGGTGCCGGTCCCGATCTCCAGCACCCGGGCCCCGTCGGTGATGTTGAGGTTTTCGAGCATCACCGCGACGGCCTCGGGTGCGCTGGCCGAGGATGTCGGGATCTCGATGAACGCGCCGCCGCCGAGGTCGCCGGGCCGGGTCTGGGTGACGAGGGCGTCGTCGGTGTATGCGTCCTCGACGGGGACCTCGGGCACGAACCGGTGGCGTGGGGTCGCCTCGATCGCTGCCCGCCAGGCCGGGTCAGTGAGCGCGCCGTCAGCCGTCAGCCGGGCGGCGAGGGCGCGGGCTTGGGCGTGCCAGTCAGTCATGGTGCCTCCGTGAGTTCGTCGGCGATGGCCGCCGGTATGGGTAGGTCAAGTTCCTCGGTGAGCCAGCCAAACTGGCCGCCGCCGTTGCACTCCAGAAACACCCAGCGGCCATCAGGCGTGACGACGAAGTCATACGCGCCGTAGATCAGGCCGAACCGCTGTTGAAACCTCGCCACCGAGGCTACGACGGGCGCGGGGCAGGCGATCGTCTCGTACGTCAGCGAGTCGTAGTCGGCCCGCCAGTCCACCCGAGCGGCGTCGGAACCGGCGTGGATGGCGGCGGGGAACAGCCGGCGGCCGACGACGGTGAGGCGGACCTCGAAGGCTTTGGGCACCCATGCTTGGAACAGGTGGGCGGTGGTCTCCACCCCGGCGAGGTCGACCAGGTCGGCGGCGGTGACGCGCCGGGTCCATACGGGGGTGTAGTCGCCGGCCTCGGCGACGATGGGGTCGGCGAGCGGCTTGACCACCAGATCGCCCGTCGCCTCGGCGAACTCGCGGACAGCGGCGGCGTCGTTGGTGATCAGCGTCGGAGGGACGATGAACCCGACGTCGGCGGCGGCGGCGAGTTGGCGCGGCTTGTACTCGACATCAGCCAGTGCCCCGGGGTGGTTGATCCACTTGACCGGCAGCGAGGCCAGGACACCACCGACGCCGACCCGGGCCTGTGAGCGGGCGAATCCCAGCTCGGGGCCGGACATGCCGTCGGGCATGGTGAAGTCACTCGGGCGGCGGTAGTACACGGCCGTGACGTCCTCCAGCGCGAGCCGGGGGCCGCCGTTCCCGGTGAACGTCCCCGACCACCCCGCGCCCAGGCGGGCGGCGAGGCGCGCATCGCGGGGGAACTCCCCCGGATCGATGCGGATGCAGTCGACGCCGCGCGCGGCGAGCTGATCGGCCACAACTTCAGCCGACCAGTCGCCGCGCGCGCTGATGATAAGGATGGTCATCAGTCGTCGGGGGTCGTGTACTCGTCGTTCTTGGTGCCAGCCTTGGGGCCGTCGAGGCTGGTCGGGTTGCTGTGCTTCTTCAGCGTGGCCGGTGTGCGGTGCTTTGCCGTGACGATGCCGGGCACCGTGCCCCGCAGCACGAAGGGACGGGCGTCAGTGGGCTGCTCGTCGTTGCCGGGCACGATTGGCAGCGCCCGGGGGAACAGGCGGGATGCCGGCATCAGGGGGTCCGGCTGCGCCGGGCCGAACATTGGGGGGTACATGAACGGGCCTCCTTCACGAGGTGCGCCACAGGTGCGGCGCGTATTCACTGTGTCGTAAATCGACGACTTTCGACTAGGTGCGCTCGCTATGGATCTGCTGGTGCCGGTTCAACCGCGCGCAGGTCGGCGGGCCCCTCCCGCGTGGTGTCACATCGAGCGTCACGTCGTGCCTCCCGGTTGTGTCGGGTCGAGGTGCCGGGGCCCGCCGCTTGTTGGGAAACGAGCGGGCCCCGGCGTTGCCCCGCACGGCCGGCGGCGTGTGAGTGGCACCGCCAGCGGTCGGGGCGCGGCGGCGGCCCGATCCCAGGAGCCGCCGCGAGTTGAGTGGATCAGGTCAGAGTCAAACGTGCAGCGCTCACGCTGGCGTCGTCGCTCGGGTGGGTGGGGCACGGGTTGCCACACCAGCGTTTCGGCGACGGCTCGGGCAGCCATGCGACCTCGGTGCGTCCGCCGTGCCCGTGCACGCGCAGCACGTCGTCAATCGAGTCGTACGAGCAGCTACTCGTGACCCCGGTTGTGGTGCCGATCCAGCGCAGCTCGACCCGGCCGTCGAACCACACCACACCGTGCGCGACGACGCCCGTGCCGCTGACTCCGGTGGGGTCAGACCAGCGGCGCAGCGCGAACGGGCGCGGCGGCCGGATCGGATCGGGCGGGGGTGGCTGGTCGCGGGCGCTGGTCATCCGCGCCACCTGAACAGTTCCCAGGTCGCCCACATCTCGAAGTCGGGCACCACGACGTAGGTTTCGCGAGGATCGAGGGGCTGCTCGCGGTACGAGGTGGGAAGCACGGTAACGGGTCCGCCGTCACAGGTGAGGCGCACGAGCCCCCACTCGCCGCCCTCGACCATCCACGCTTGCCCGTCGTAGCTGATCTTGTAGCCCGTGCCCGGCATCAGCCACAGCCAGTGGTGCCCGTCGCACTCGACCCGGTACCCGCCCGGGATCATGCTCTTTCTCGCGCTGTCGTCGTACCAGGTGGTGAGCGTCCCCAACGCTGTCCCCTGCGGCACGGCCAGCGGCAGCGTGCGCCCGTTGACCGTCATGCCGCAGCCTGCCCAAACCAACCGGGCGCACCCCAGTACGGCGGCGGGTCGAAGTAGGCGCGGCCCGCTTCCCCCGGCACGCGGCGCGACCTCGACCCCGGTGCCGACAGTCGCAACCGGTCGGCCGGCTCGGGGCGGGGCTGCGGCGACAGACGGCGCGGGTTGATGACCCGATCGACCAGCCGGCGAGCGCGGCACCAGTACGACGTGCCGCACGCACGGCACACCCCCGACTCGTCGGCGCGGTGGTCCCACAGGAGACGAGACGCGAGCGCCCAGTCGAGCGGGTCGACACCCGGCGGCGCCGGGGACGGCGGAGGGGCGGCGTGGTGCCTGGGCAACCCCTCGGGACGCTCGGGCGCGACCAGGTGCCGGGGCGGCGGCACCGTCGGCAGCGCCACCGTCGGCCCGTCAACCGGCGTCAGGGCGACAACGCCCGGCGGCGGAACGCCAAGACGTGCGAGAGAGGTGATGGCCAAGCCTGCCGACTCGCATGGGCCCGGCACTAGGCACACGCGACACATCCCCGAGCGAGGGTCGAGCACGTGCTCGGCCAGCAGGTCGCGCGCCTCGCTGGCCCCTAGAGCGGTAGCCCCAGGTATCGGTTCGTGGTAGACAGTCCGTGAGTCGGTTGGTAGCAGGTCCACTGCAATACGCCTTCCCCTCGTTCGATGGCTAGGGCGGGCCGCGTGGCCTCAGAAACCAGGCCCGCCCTCTGCCTTTCAGCGCCGCTCAGCGGCTTCCGATTCATCCCATCTGGGCTAGATCACTCGCTCGCCGTAAGCTGTTCAGTTCAAGATCTCTGTTCTGTTCAAGGTTTCGGACAGATCCGAGTGTTCCAGCAGAACGGATGTGATGCAAGACTCACAGCGACACGTTCCGCACTACACGTCCGCCTTCGATGCCTTGGCCCAGCCGAACGGGATTCGGATCGAATCGCAGTTCTGTGCAGCGGGTACCCTCTGATCAAGGCGGCACCTCTGAACAGACCACGATCACCAACAGGAGTCAGCCCATGACAACGAGTCCGCTTGTGCGCGGTCGCCGCCTCGCCTCCGAACTCAAGGAACTGCGGACAGCAGCCGGCCTGTCCTCCACCGAGCTGGGCTCGAAGCTCTCAAAGTCACGGATGACGGTGTCCCGACTGGAGACCGCGAAGGAACGGCCGAACGTCGCTGACGTGCGCGAGGTGCTTGACGCCTTGGGCGTGACCGGCGACCGATGGCATGCATTGATCAAGATGGCTTCGGATGCCGCTGAGCGCGGCTGGTGGGAAGCTTTCAGTCCGCACATGGGCGAGCGGCAACAGACGTACGCAAACCTGGAGTCAGGTGCCCTGACCATCTGCGAGTACCAGGGCGTTGTCGTGCCTGGGTTGCTACAGACTCCGGACTACACCAGAGCCCGAACGAACTGGGCTCGAATTCAAGGCAACCACCCACCCCGTTACAGCAGTGAGAAGGCGATCGAGGCGCGGGCGTTCCGCCAGCGGATGCTAGATCGGCCGGACGGACCGAGATACGAGGTCGTTCTCGAAGAGGTTGCGGTCCGTCGGCTGGCGGCCTCGCCGGATGTCATGAGCGCCCAGCTACGCCATGTGGCGGACACTGCCGAGCACGACCCGCGTATCCGGGTGCTTGTGCTTCCCGTGCGAGTGCAGATCGCCGATAACTGGTTGCCTAGCTCGTCGTTCTCGCTCTACACATACCCCGACGGTGACCCGGATGTCGCAGCGGTCGACACCGAAACGGCCGATCTGATCTACACCGAGCGGGACCAGGTCGCGCCGTACGCCGAGATCTACCGGCGGATGCGAGACGCGGCTCTGTCCGAATCAGACAGCATCGCGGTACTGCGCGACGCGGCTGACGAGGTTCTGACCCGAGACGAGAAGAGGGCACACGGAACATGAACACGAGCGAGTTCTCGGGGTGGCGCAAGTCGACCCGGAGCACTGGTCAAGACAACAACTGTGTTGAGGTGGCCGACAACATCCCCGGAGTCGTCGGCGTCCGCGACTCGACGCTCCCAACTGGTCCGGCGCTGGTGTTCAGCTCCGCAGAGTGGGCGGCGTTTACCGAGAGCCTCAAGGACCAACGCGGCATGTAGACCTACCCACAACGCGGGGCGGCCCCACCATGAGGGCCGCCCTTTCGCGTGTCTGGCGTCAGGCGGCGCGCGGCGCGATGCTGCGGAGGTAACGGGTGCTGACCCCAAGGGCGTCGGCGATGGTGAGTTCGTCGAGACCCGGCAACTCGGTTCGTATGCGGGCGGCAACGGCGGCCGTGGCGGCAGCGGGGCGCTGGCCTTTGGGCGGCAGTTCTGCGGCCAGGGCGGCGAGGCGTTCGGCCGGGGGCGCTACGGGCTCGGGCTCGGGTTCGGACTGCGGCTCGGGAGTGAACATCACATGCACGCGCCAAACGATGATCGGGGGGACGGCGGCGACCAGGGCGGCTACGGCGATCTGTGCGCCGTGGGGAAGCATCGGGGCGACGTGTGCGGCTTGCTGCGACACGATGGCCAGCCCGAGCGCCCACCCGAGGTCACTGCGGCGGCCGGCGGCGAGCGCGGCCCATAGGTACGCGTCGAGGGCGACCGGGTAGGCGACGGCGGCGACGGGGTGCCAGCCGACCGCGACGGCGAGGGTGTATTCGCCCCACAGGCCCAGCGCGGCGGCGGCGATCAGAGAGACCCAGCGCAGTACAGAAAGCGAGCGAGTCGAGGCGGCGGCGGTCGGGGCAGTCATCGCGGGGGCTCCAGTTGGATCGATCAGCCAGACAGGGGAAGGCGCCGGGGCGGCGGGTCGCGCGCCCCGGCGGCGGGTCAGCGGATTGGGCGGCGGATCTCGACCGGGCAGGATGGGGCAAGGATCGTCGACATCGGCCGGTGTCCGCGCGCCAGGCCGATGACCTGCACGTCGTGAAGGTCGAGCGTCGGCGGGTCGGTGATGAACACCCAGAGCGGCGCGTCGTCGTGCCCGAGGTTCGCCCAGTCCCCGGCGGCGAGGTTGGCGGCCGTCACGGTGAGCGGCTGCTCGTCAGCGTCGCTGGCGGTCTGGGTGTGCGGCGAGTTGTTGAGGAGGGGCGCGGGCCGGGTGTCGTCGGGGGTGGCTTTGCGGCTGGAGCCGTCGCCGCACGGGAGCCACCAACCGTCAGAGGCGGCGTGTCCCCAGCGGCGGCCGGGGCGGTCGGCGCGGCGGGAGATGAGCGCCGAGCAGTGCGCGCAGTGGCTGAACTCGACCGACTCGTCGGCGGAGGTAGGCAGCTCGGCGGCGAGCGAGACGAACTCGACACGCTTGCCGTCCTGCACGCGGCGGTACGCGGCGCGCGGCATGAAGTCGTCGCCGTAGGCCCAGAACTTGACCGCCGCGCCGAACTCGTCGAGCACGGTGTCATTGCCGTCGATCACCAGGTACCGCGTGCCGGGCTTGACGACCCGGACCACGACACCGGTCTCGGTGGGCTGCTCGCCGCGCCCGAAGTAGGTGCACACCATGCCGGCCGTCATGTCGTGGCCCTTGACGGTGGCGTTTTCGATCTCCATTGCCGCTCCCCATCCTCTGACTTGATGCCACATTGTGTGGCAACACCAGTAGGCCACATTGTGTGGCGCAACGTCAAGCCGTGTGGCCACATGGTGTGGCCTCTCGATGTGTGACACGATGAGTGGATGACTGAGCAGACAGACACCCCGAAGCGGCGCGCCGTGCGCGAGGCGGCCGAGGTGATGCGGGCCGCGAAACCCGCGCTACATAAGGCGATCGTCGAGGCGAAACTCGACGGGGCCAAGGTGGGCGAGATCGCAGCGGATTCCGGCTACGCCCGCGAGCAGGTGCGCCGGATTCTCCGCGCGAACGGGATTGAGGCGGACTAGCCCGGAACACAAAAAAAGCGCCCCCGCCCCCCGCACGTGGCGGAAGGCGAGGGCGTTGCGGTGTGGGCTACTCGGCGCGGACGAGCGGCGTGCCGTCGGCATCCTTGGGGTTGGCGATCGGGGTGACGCGCGGCCGGACCACGCCGAGGTACACGCCGAGATCGGCGAGCGCGGCGACGGCCAGGACGAGCGCGGCGACCTGCGCGTCGTCGAGGGGCAGCACCCGCAGCGCCACCAGGGCGAGTAGTACGGCCTTGATGGCCACGGAGATTGCCGCGCCGAGCGCGGTCGGGGTCAGGGCCGGATTCACGGTCTCGGGTGCTCCTTGCTGGTGAGGGTGTCGATAACCGCGCGGAGTCGCGCGATCTCGGTACGGGCGTCGGCCAGCTCGTCGGACAGGCGGGCCAGCTCGGTTCGTAGCTCGTCGGCGACAGCGGCGGCGGCCTCGGTGATGGCGTGCGCCGCTTGAGCGCGCAGCACATCGCGCTCCGCATAAAGCTTGGCGACCTCGGCGTCACGGGCGCGGCGGCCGAGTAGCGCGCCGACGATGCTGGACACGACACCCGTGCCGAGTAGGGCGAGCACGAGGTCGGCGGCACGCACGGGCGGGAATCCTCCTAGGTGGGTCGAGGGGCGACCGGGGCGGGCGTCGGGCGGGCGAACAACACGGCGGCGAGGTCGCTAAGGGTGCGCGCGCCCAGGTCGAGGGAGTCGCGGCCCTCGGGCATCTGGAACATGGCCGCGACGACGTACCGCTCGCCGTCCCCGGTGAACCCGACGGTGGACACGCACCAGTGCGACGCGCCGCCGTAGGGGTTCTCCAGCCATCCGTTTTTGACGCCCGAGCCCGGCCCGGCTGACCACATGCCCCAGTGCTGGACGTCCCCGACGTCGCGCATGGCGGCGGCGATCCAGGCGCGGTCGTCGGGGTGGGTGTGGTCGAGGGCGTAGGACATGAGCGCGGCGAGGTCGCCCGGGGTGGCGGTGAGCGCGCCCCAGTCGCCGTGACTGCCGGACATCGTGAGCCCGGCCATGCCGTACGTGTCGCGGAACGTGGCGAGCATCGCGGTCGCGCCGTAGCGCTGCCAGGTGCGCGAGGCTGCGGCGTCGTCGCTCGTGTGGAGCATGGCGGCCAGGTCGCCGCGCGCGTCCGGGGTGAGGGGCTGGCGCCCGGTGCGGGCGGCGTCGAGCGCGTAGACGGTCAGGGCGAGCTTGATGGTCGAGCCGGTCCAGATCCGCTCGCCGGTCGCCCCGGCGGTGAACCGGGCCCCGGTGTGCCGGTCGACGAGCACCAGGCCCAGGGTTCCGGGGCTGCGGGCGACCAGCTCGGCGGCGGCGTGAAACCGCGGCGCCCACTCGCACGGCCAACCGCCCTCGATCGTGCAGGGCTGCGGCATGGTCGAGGGGGCCGCCGTCGGCGGGTACAGGATCAGGGAGGCGGCCGGCGGGGGCGGCGGCACCCGGGCGGCGAACGTCGCCGCGCCGAGCACCACCACCCCGAGCAGCCCGGCGAGCGTCGCGGCCAGCGGCCCGCGCGCCCGGCGCCACCGACGCGTGCCGGGTTCGGTCACGTGATCGGGGCGGTCCACGCCGCCGCCCAGGTCTGCGGGCCGACGATGCCGTCGACCGTGAGCCCCTTCTCGGCCTGGAACTGGCGGGCGACGCTGGCGGACTGCGGCCCGTACCAGCCGTCGACCCCGATGCTCCAGCCCCGGGCGCTCATGCGCTGCTGCCAGGTACGCACGTCGCCGCCGTTCATCTGCGGCCGACCCGGGGTGTAGGCGAACTCCCGGCCCGGCCACGCCGGGTAGCCCGGCTGGGGGGTCGGGGTGCCCCCGCCCGGGGCGGGCTGGCCGGTGATGACCGACAGCACGGCGGACATGGCGGCGGGGTTGTCGGCGTGCTTGCGCAGGAACGACACGTGAACGTGCCACAGGTGCGACGAGTCCGAACTCGACGGCCGGTTGTAGTAGGTGTCCCACCCGGTCACGTCGCGGCCGTTGGTCGTGCCGTAGAACTCCCGCGTGAAGTCGAGCCGGGGGTCGGCCGGGTCCTTCGCGCTGGCGAGCAGCCGGCCCGTCACGAGCGCCATGTCGGCGGCGTTCATGGACATGTCTACGGCGCTCGCCCAGCGGGAATCGCCGAGCTTGTCCTCGGCAAGCTGAACGCTGTAGTTCGAGCCGGGCTGATCCTCCCGGCTGATGTGATAGCCGCCGCTACGGGCGTGGGCGCGGTCGCCGACGATGCCGGAAAACTCGGCCGACACGATGGCGTTCTCCCAGTCACGGGCGAACTTCTGCATGGTGGTGGTGGCGATCGTGGCCACAGCGGTACTCCCTATTCAGTTGTGGGCATGGCGAGAGGCCGCCAGGCGCCAGGCGCGCGGCGGTGGGGTTGATGGGACGGCTACAGGGCCGAGTGCCAAGCGACGGCGAGTTTCGGCGCGTTGATGTTCAGGGCGGCGCTGCCGGTGTGGAAGACGTGTAGCCGGATGAACATGTCGACGGTGCACGGCACCAGGGCGTTGATCGTGCAATGCGTGGCGTCACCGGAGATGGCCGGCCGGTTGTCCTCGGCTAGGTACTGCCCGTCGCCGTTGATGCCCAGCTTTCGTTGGCCGGTGGCGTTGGAGTCGAACCCGGCATAGGCGGTGATCTGGTAGAGGCCCGTGGCTTGAATCCGGATGTAGTCGTTGCCGGCGCTGTACATCCCGGCGTTGTTGAACACCGCGTTGTTGAGCGGCACGGCGACGTAGCTGCTGGCCGGCAGGTTGAACAGGGTGCCGGTGCGGTTCAGCGCGCACCCGGGCGGTTTGAGGGCGAACGCGATGGGGTCGCGCACCCCGACGTTGAGGTTGGTGGTGTTGAGGGGGTCGGTGTCCGCCCAGGTGCGGGCGACGGGCACGGTGATGGCCACCGGGGCACCTCCGGGCCTAGAACTGGATGGTGGTCGACGGGCCGACGGTCGCGGACCCGACGGCGGGGCAGGCCGGCGGCGTGGCCGGTGTCGTGCCCAGCAGGGGCGAGGTGTTCCAGATGACGACGTGGCTGTCGCCGTCGATGACGTGCCGGATGCCCTCGATGATCAGGCTCGACGCGCCGGCCGGCCACGCGGCGGGTACGCCGGTGAGGGCGATGCGGTCGCCGATGGCGCGGGCCAGGATCAACGCCCGTTCGGCCTCGGTGCGGTCGAGTAGGTCGAGGGTGATTTGGGGACAGCGCACCCGGGGTTGGGCGTAGGTGCGGGTCATCCACGCGGCCCGGTTGGTCAGGTCCGGAGCACAGGTGGTGTCCACCAGCACGGTCGCCGGGTAGGTGCCGAACTCTGCGACACTGGCGGCGTTGACGGCGTTGCCCGGCGGGCCGGCGGGCCTCTGCACCGTCACGTCGTTGGTCGGCGTGTCCTCGCGCCAACTCAAGGGCTGCGACAACCACCGGTACGAGATGGTCGCGTCGACCGGCTGGTTGTACCGGCGGGTGCGGGCGTGCAGCACCAGGCGGCCGGCGCCGTCGCTGAACAGGATGCCGCCGTCGGTGTTCGCCGACAGCCGCATCAGGTCGGCCACCTTGTTGCCGGCGACCTGGGCGGTGGGCATCGGGGTGCGCGCGGCCGGGTCGAGAACCAAGCTCGCGGCGGGGATGGCGGCGATGTCGGCCAGTGAAGCGATGCGGTCGCGGACCGTCTGGGGGCCGAGCGGACGCGTGCCCACGGCGAGCTGTGCCAGGTAGTCGGACTCTTCGAACCCAGCCCCGGTGGGCGCCTGGTAGATCTGGACATGCCAGATGGACCCGAGCGCGAAATTGCCCAGTTGCAGACGATCGAACGGCAACTGAAAGGTCGGCGGCGCGGCGTTGAGCGTGAACGTCGTTTTGACGTTGTTGACCCACAGGTCGACGGTCGACGCGCCAAACACGTAGCGCACCATCACGGCGGCCGGGTCGCCGCCGACCGCGTTGGAGCTAAGGCCCGTGGCGAAGGTGGCGCCGCCGTCCGTCATCAGGCCGCCCCGGTAGCGGCCGTCGGGCCGCTTGGTGAAGAACAGCCGGTTACCAAGCCAGACGCTCACGACTACACCTCGCTATCGAGCGTCACGCCGCCGTATTCCGAACGGTCGCCGTAGAAGTCGACGCCGAGGCGGGTCCAGGCGACCAGGCTCAACGTGTACCCGGGGCGCAGGATCAACGGGGCGGCGTCCATGGACAGGGTGAGGGTGGCCGTTCCCGGGTCGGGATAGGCGACGTTGGCGGGCGTGCGCGCCGTCGCCCAGGTGAACAGGGCCGGCCGCAGTTCGTCGCCCGGGGCGGGCGTCCCGGCGGCCGGTGTGAGCAGCGGCGCGCCCAGTTGGTCGCCGGGGTCGAGGTTGTCGGCGTACACCAGGTCGGCGACGCCCGGCACGTGGCTTAAACCGACCGGCTGGGACGGCTCGCCGAGCGGGTAGTACGCGACCAGCGCGCTGCCGCCGCGCCCGGCGACGTGGCTGGTGAGTGTCGATTCGGCCTGGCGCACCCGGTCGAGTCGCGCAAGGCGGTCGACGGCGGTGAACTGCACGACCCCGGCGCGGTCGGTCTCGGTCCAGGCGCCAATCTCGATGGGCTGTAGGTAGCCGGTGAACAGCACGAACGTCTGCCCGCCGGCCGTGGTCGAGATCCGCACCTGACGCGCGGCCTTCACCCCCGGGTAGTACGGACTCATAGGGTTGCCGGGCGTGAACCGCAAGTCGCCGTTGTCGAGCGCGAACGACGCCCGCGACGGCTCGATCTCGTCGAGTTCGGTACTGCGGCCGTGCTGGATGGTGACGGGCGCGTCGGCGGGCCGCAGAAACTCGGACACGTCCACCCATGTCGGCGAAGTGCTGTCGGGCGGGGAGGCGAACGCGATCTCCACACGTAGGGCCATCGTGTCCGCCCCCTCACCCGAGCCCGAGGGCCGACTTGCCGGCCGTTCGCCGGAACCGCAGCAGCCCTTGCCAGATGGTTTCGATGTCGACCTTGAGCACCAGCGGCGCCAGGGTCTCGACGCTGCCGCCCCCGCCGCCCATGCCGCCGCCGTTCCAGGCGACGGTGCCGCCGAGCCAGCGGCGGACGACGTGCTCGGCGATGCCCCGCGACCGTTGCAGGTCGCCCAGGCGCGGGATGAACGCCTCGCCCCCGGTGGACTTCTCCGCGAACCCATACGTGGGCTTGTCCCCGGCGGCGTACACGTTGGCGTCGCGCAACGCCCCGGTCGCGGCGTAGGTCACGCCGCCCCACCGGTAGCCGTGTTCGTTCTGGAACTCGTCAGACGAGCTGTAGCGCCGCTGTTCCCAGATGATCGTGGTCAGCGTGACCTGCTTGTCGTGCAGCGCGTCGATCTGTTGCTGCAAGCGGCGGATGCGCTGTTCGGCGTCGGGCGCGCCGGACTCGTCGATGCGGACCTGCCGGTCGGTCAGTGCCCGGATCTGCCGGTCGAGGTCGGCCACCTGGTTGTGGGCGGTGGTGGCGCCCGGCGCGGTGACGGTGGTGGCCACGGCCGGCGGCATCCGGAAGTACGTTGCGATCAACGCCTCGGCGGCATCCTTGGTCAGGCCGGCCTGCCGCATGGTCCGGTACAACTCGGCCCGGTACTGCTCGTAGAGCGCGTTGGCCTCGGTCACCGATTGGGTCTCGTCGTACTTGGCTTGGATCGCCGCCTGATCGGCCTTGACCAGATCCAGCAGCGCGGCCTTGGCGTCCTGGCCGGCCTTGGTGTGGATGTCCAACGACCCGTTCGACCCGTCGAGCGCCTGCCCGAGCTTGTCGGCGGCCTCTTGCGCCCGTAGCTCGGCCTCGGCCCAGCCGATCGCCTTCCCGTTCAACAAGTCGAACACGTCGGCCAACGACTTGCCCTTGTCGACCGCGGCAGCCCACCCGCCGGCCAGGAGGTTCGCCTTGTCGGCGGCCTCTTTCTGCTCGGCGGCGGCGCGCTGGGCGGCCAGTCCCGCCGCGTCGGTGGCCTTGGCGGCGTCCTCGGCGGCGGCGGTATAGGCCGGCATGTACGAGCGCAGGTCGTCGACCTTGACGCCCGAGCGGGCGGCGGCGTCGGCGAGCTGGTCGAACACGCGGGCGGCCTCGGCGGAGTGGCCGCTCTTGGCCATCTGGGCGAGGGCGGCGTCCCATGCCTTGACCCGCTCCAACACCTTGGTGACCGAGCCGTCGAACGCTGCCATGAACCCCGGTTCGATGGCGACGGCCTGCTCGACGCCGTGCAGCCCGCCTTGGGTGCGGAACCACTTGATGTCGTCGGCGAACTGGTCGAGATCCTTGCCCGCCAACCGGGCCATTTCGCCGGACTTCTCGCCGGTCTCGGCGAACTTCTGCATGGAGCGGGTGAGCTGGTCGACATCCGGGGCGGCCGAGGCCATCGCGGTACCGATCGCGTTGACGATCTGCAAGCCCACGAACGCGACGGTGGCGCGGCCAGCCCACTTGGCGGTGAACGACAGCGCCACGCCGGCTTTCTGCCCGACCGGCCCCATACGGTCCAGGGCGTCGGTGGCGTCCGCGATCGACTGGCGCATCCGGGCGACACCCGCGCCGGCCAGGATCGCCGCACCCGCCACCCCGGCCAGCACGGTCAACGTGCCGGTGATCGCGGGCGGGGCGGTGGCGAATGAGGTGACCAGGGCGTCGGCGGCCTGCACCAGCACCCGCAGCCCGGACGTCCCCGAACTGCCCGACGTGATGGCCAGCGTTTCCAACGAACCGGTCAGCCGCTCGACATCACCCGACAAGTTGTTCGTCTTCTCGGCGGCCGTCTTGGCGGCGGCGCCCTGGTTGTCGACGGCCTCGTTGTACTTGCGTACGCCGTCCTCGCCTAGGTCGAACAACACGTTGGCGGCCCTGATCGCGTCCGACCCGAAAATTGTGCTGAGGGCGGCGTTGCGTTCGGCGTCGGACACCCCGGCCAGCGCGCGGCGGAGTTGGCCGGCGATGCCCACGTTGTCGAGCATCTTGCCGGCGGCGTCGTACACCTCGATGCCGTAGGCGGCCATGAGCGCCCGGGACTTGTCGGTCGGGGCCATGAGCGCCGTCAACGCCGTCTTGAGCGAGGTCGCCCCGTCGGACCCCTTGAGCCCCCGGTCGGCGAACGCGGCGAGGGTTGCCGTGGTCTGCTCGAACGACCAGCCGGCCTGAACCGCGACCAGGCCGACCTGTTCGAAGCTCATACCGAGGCCGTGCATGTCGGCCGCGCTCTTGTTGGCGGCGGCGGCTAACACGTCGGCGATGTGGGCGGCCTGGTCTCCGCGCAGGTGCCAGACGTTCATGACCTGCGCGGAGATGGTGGCGGCGTCGGCCAGGTCCATCTGTCCGGCCGCCGCCAGGTCGAGTGCACCCGTGAGGCCGCCGCCGAGGATGTCGGCCGTGCTCATGCCGGCCTTGGCTAGCTCGGCTTCCGCGCTCGCGGCCTCGGTCGCGCTGTAGGCGGTGTCCTTGCCGGCTTGCAAAGCGGACTGGCGCAGTTGGTCGAGCTGGCCGCCGGTGGCGTCGGCGACGGACCCGACTTCCGACATCTGCTTGTCGAACTGGGCGGTGGCCCGAGTCGCGTACATGAACGCCCCGGCCAGCCCTGCACCCATCCCGGCGGCGGCGACGGTCAGGTCGTTGAACCCGGAACGGTGCTTCGTGGCGAGCTGGTCGAGTTCGCCCCGGAACTCCCGGACGGTGCGGCCCCCGGCGACCAGTGCCGGAGTGAACCCCTGCAACTTGGCGATCAGGGAAACGGTGACGGTGCGTTCAGCCACGCCGGCACCTCCCCGTAGGTCAGGTCAGGCGGGACCCGGTGTAGAGGCCACGGGGCGGGTTGCCGTTCTCGGCGTCGTTGTCGAGCTGGGCGGCCGTCACGCGGCACGCCTGGCAGATCTGTTGCACGACCTCGTACCGGCCGGCGTTGGCCGGGTCGCGGCACTCGTCGATCGGGTGCCCGCACCCGGCGCACGTGTCGGCCTCTTCCGCCAGCAGCGCCAGCAGTAGGCCCCGGTCCTCGGGCAGCCAATCGGGGTCGGTGGTGGTGGTCGAGCGCACCAGCCGGCCGGCGTCGTCGAAGTCGTGCTCGGTGACCTGCCGCGCCGGCCGGCCCAGCAGGCGCGACCGGGAGGTCCCGACGGCGCGCGCCGCCTCTACTTCTGCGCGGAGTTGGCTTCCGGAAGCAGCACGGAGGCGGCGACGCTGAAAGGGACGTTGACCTCGCTGGCGTTGATCGACCAGGCCGTGTCCGACAGGCGCGCCCACTGCTCGCCCGACAGGCGCGGTACGAGCTGGTCGACCTGTTCGGCGGTCATCACCGGGTCGGTGCAGGTGTGGGCGACGAGCTGGCAGACCCATGCGTACCAGGCCGCCTTGAACGCGTCCTCGTCGATGTCCTTGGACTTGGCGGGCTGTGTGGCCAGGAAGTCCGACCACGCGGCCGGCGGCATGGCCTCCAGGCGAAACGCCACAGTGGCGGCGAGCATCTGTTCCCGCAGCGCGTTCATGCGCGCGGCGATCACGGCGGCCGGGGACGCCTCGGCCAGGCTCGGGGCGCGCCGGTCGGCCTGTTCGAGATCGCGTTCGAGGGCGCGGAACTCGGCCACCAGGTCGCCGCGCAGGCACAGCGGCACGGAGGTGGCCGGGCGCTGGGCGACGGCCAGGATGTCGGCGAACTCGGTCACGCGATCACCGCCCGCTGGTTGACCAGCTCACCGGCCCAGACCGCGAACTCGGTGTCGAACGTCCAGCGCTCCTCCGGGGTCTGCTTGACCGGGTTCGGCTCGCCGGCCTCCAACGGGAACACCCGCACCCGCTGACCGGACGCCCACGGGGTTTCACGGTCGATGCCCTCGCGCACCACGAGGAACCCCTTGGCCCCGTAGGGCAGCAGGTTCCACGCGATGTCGTTGGTGTCGTCGCGGTAGAACGTGCCCGCGACCGCGTAGCTGATCCGGGTCACCCGCTCGGAGTTACGGCGCGACGCGAGGTTCGACGTGTCCTTGCGACCGGTGGTGACCTTGATGTCGAGGCCGTCGGGGGTGAACGCGGTCTCCAGGCTCACCCCGCCGGCCATCTCGGCGACGGTGGGCGCGGCGGTGTTGGCGACGGCGACCAGCCACGAGACACGGGTCTTGCCGTCCATGATCACAACAGCCATCTATTTCACTTCCTTCGGGGTGCGACCGGCCGCGCGGGACGGCGGGGCGGGCGGGGCCGGGGCGGGATGATCGGCCAGGCGCAGGGCATCGCGGTCCCTCGACCAGTCCGACACCCGCGCCCAGCCCAGGGGCTCATACAGCGACAGAGAACATTCGGCGATCACGGCCGCGCCCAGCTCGGGGCGCTCGGGGTGGCGGATGACGCACCAGCGCACGACGCCCCCTAGTACCGGTAGGCGTCGGCGGTGACGGTGGTCGCCGACGAGTAGGTGACCGTGGCCAGCCCGGTCGCGGGGTCGACGTTGGCGCGAGTCACGAGGACCTGCCGCTCGCCGGACGCTGGGACCGACACCGTGGGCACGGTCGGGGCATTGCCGGCGGGGGTGCGGCCGGGGTCGGACACCGTGACCGTGATCGGGGCCGCCGCGCCGTTGCGCACGTGCAACACGACGCCCCGGTCGGCGATGTCGACGGCGGCCACCGTGTCCGAGATGGACACCGGCAGGAAGTTGATTGCCCGACCGGCGGCCGGGACGGCGGAAACGACAAGCAGCGCCATCGCGCGGCCTCCAAGGTTCTAGGGAAATTCGCCCGTCAGGTGGGCAGTGACCAGCGGCGATGTGCCGGTACAGTGACGGGCATGCATCGAGGTCCAAGGCTTGTAGCCGCCGTCGTGGCGGTGTTCGTCGCCATGTCCGTCGCGGTGAAACTCGGCGCGACGTCGCCGATCACGTTGGCGTTGGTCGGCGTCGGCGTCGGCGTGCTCGTGTGGAACGTCCTGCCGAAAAAGCCGATCAGCGGCTGATCACGCCGGGTGGCTATCGAACCGGTACACCGCCACGGCATCCATCAACAGCACCCCGGTCGACTCGTCGCGCTGCGGCGGTAGCGACTGCTCGTGACGGATGAGGCCGGCCGAGCAACCGGGGATCACGGGCCGGGCGTTGAGCAGCGCACCGGCCACCCGGTCGGCGACGATGCGCGCGGCGGCGGCGTTCGCGCCGACGGCGTGGCAGTAGGCGCGGGTCGTGGCGTGCTCGGCGCGGCCGGCCAGCGTCGTCGGCCCGGTCGACGCCCCGACCAGGTACACCACGACGTAGGGCGGCACCGCGCCCGGCGGGACCTGCCCGTCATGCACGACCAAGCCCGGCACCGCCCGCAGCAGCGCGAGGACCGCTGCGGCGTGCTCGGCGATCATGCGTCCCCCTCCACCAGCCGCGCCGCCAGGGCGTCGAGCGCCGAGGCGAACGCGGGGGCCTGTTCGTCGAGGGAGGGCGCGCCGCCGGGGATCGGCGGGTTGTTGACCGTGCCGTATTCGAAGATGTTGCCCAGCGCGCCCTGTCGGGCGTTCTTGTCCGGGCCGATGCGGGCGCGGACGCTGCCGGGCAGGTGGTACAGGTCGAACCCGACGGCGGCCGGGAGCGCCGGGGCGTGACCGATGCCGGCCCACCGGGCGCGCCACCCTTGCGTGACCAGCTCGGCGGTCCGGGTGACCACGGCCTCGGTCTCGGGCAGCGCCCGCGACGCCGCCCGACTGAGGGTGACGTCAAGTTCGCCTAGCCCGGTGACCGTCACCTCGAACTCATCACCCACTGTGCCCCCGTCCCGGCCGGGTCATCCGGTCGTCTCGACGGTCTGCACCCGGCGCGCGGTCGCGGCCGTCTTGTGCTCCAGGTCGTGCACGCGCATCACGCGGCCGATCAGGTCGGGGTCGAACTGGGCGCGGGTCGGTTCGATCTCGTCATCGACGGCCAGGCCGACGGTCGGCCCCAGCGGTAGGTGCACCTCGGCGCGCAGCAGCACGACGGATGCCTCGGCCACGTCGGCGCGCTGCCCGAGCCGGCCGACCTGCTGGAACCGGCACGGCCCTTCATAGACCGTGATCCAGGTCGGGGTGACCGTGCCGGTTGCCGGGTCGGTGGTCGCGCCAGTGCGGCGCCGGATGCGGCAGGCGTCGACCATCAGGGCCTCGGCGAGCGCGCGGCCCCGGGCGAGTAGCTGGTCGAGCAACATCAGGCACCTCCCTACGGGCGGGGCACGATGCCGGTCGACGGGCGGGCGACGGTGCCGATGGCGGGGCGGTGCACGATGCGGCCGGGCGGGACGGTGCCGTCGGCGGTCACGACGCCGGCCGCGTTCAGGGCTACGGCGGCCGGGACGGCGACGGTGCCGGCGGCCGTCAACAGCACCGCGCCCGACAACCCGGCGGTCGCTGTCACGGCGGTGCGGCCGGTCGACAGCAACGTCGCCGCCCCGGACAGTCCGGCACCGGCGACGGCGACGGACCGCTCGGCGGCGGACAGCGACGCCGAGCCGTTCAGCGCGGCGGCGCCCGGGGTGACGAGCTTGCCGGTGGCGGTACCGTCGGCAGCACCGGCGAGGGTGGCCGCGCCCTGCCAGGTGGTCGCCGGGGTCTCGGGGCCAAACAGCGCGCCGCCGTCGCCGAGCGCCAGGCCGTCGAACCACATGTCGGGCAGCGACGGGGCCGATGTGTAGTAGCCGAACGAGGCCGCGCCGACCGGGCCGCCGAAATTGGAGGTGGCCGCGCCGCCGTTGATGTCCTCGATGGCGGCCGTGTTGTTGCCGGCGTAGAGGTGCATTTCCCACATGCCGGCCGCCGACGCGCCGATCAGGTACTCGACCCGGTACCAGGTCCCCAGCGCCAAAGGGTTCGTGAACGTGGCCACCGTGGCGGCGCTGGCATTCCTCAATCTGAGCGCGCCGGTCGTCAGTAGGGCGAACGTGGCCCGGTCGCTGGCCAGGCCGGCGGCGTGCAGGGCGAGAATCGATCGGGTCGCCGACGGCAGGGCCGACAAGCGTAGGTAGAACCGGCCGGCCGCACTCGCCATCGATCCGACGGCGGTTGTCCAGCGCACGTAGCTCATGGCCGACGTGCCGCCGGTCGCGCACCGCAACGAGTAGGTGCCGTTGGCGGCCGTAGCGGCGTCGTACTGCAACACGGCTGCGGTGCCCTGTTGCACGGCGTCGAACGGCGTGCCCGAGCCGCCGCCGGAGTTGCCGACCGTGATGACCGTGCCGCTGGCCGGCGCGCCCTCGGCGTTCCACACGAGGGTGGTCACGGCTAGTCCAGGGCGAGGGTCAGCGCGCCGACCGCGAATTCGAGGGCGTCGCCGGCCGACACGGTGCGCGACACGGCGAGCGGGCCGTACCACCAACGCACCGGGGTGCCGGCCGAGTCCCACACCTCGACGCCGACAACGGTTGCCGCCGGCAGGTTCGACCAGCGCAGCAACGTCGTGTTTGAGATCGGGCCGGGCGCGGCCGTCAGGGTGACGGTCTGGCGGTTGTAGCCGCCGCCGGCCAGCTCGGTGCCGGGCGCGCCGTCGGTGCCGGCGGCGGTGACCAGCGCGGCCCGCAGCGGGCCGACCGGCGCGGTGGTGGTGTTGCCCGACAGCCAGTTCAACACGGCGTTTTCTGCGGCGTCGGTGAGGTTGCCGGCCATGGTCACCCCCGAATCGAGAACGTGCCCCGGCGGGTGCCGGTGGCGGCGAGCTGGTTGCGGATGGCCTCGACCCGGGGCGCGCCCAGGGTCTCGGTCGCGTAGGTCTCGCTGTAGTCGTCGATCGACCGCGACCTCAGGCCGTCCGGGTTGAGGTAGTAGCCCTGGGCGACATCGAGGACCAGGGCGACGATGTGGTCGGGAATGACCAGGTGTCCGTGGGAGTAGGTGACCCGGACCCGGGGTGCCCAGATGCCGCGCGGCCGGTGGTACGGCCAGCCCTGCAACCGGGTGGCGCCTGCGTACCAGGCCGGCCAGCCTCGGGTGAGCTGGTCGCCGGTGCGCACGTAGTCGCGGCCGGCGACGAGCACCAGGTCGGCCGCGCCGTCCCAGTCGGCCAGCTCCACCACCATCAACGGCACGGTCTCGTCGATCGGCCGCTCTGGCAGCGTTAGCACCCGCTCGCCGCCGACGAGGATCACGGTGTCGTCGGCGGCGTAGTCGAGCCGTTGGCGGGCAATCGCCCGGATCAGGGCCGAGGCCCCGGCGAGCGCCTGGTCGGCCGTGGCCCGGTCAAGGTCCCGCTGTAGCCGGGCGGCGAGTTGTTCAGCCGTCGCCAGGGGCAGCACGGGCAGACTCCTTGTCCTTGGCTGGACGGCCCCGCCGCCGAGGCTGGTCGCCGCCCTCGGGGTCCACCGGCGCGCCCGAGGCGAGCAGGTAGTCGGCGAGGTCCCCGTCGACCTGCTGCCCGGCGGCGAGCTGGTGCACCTGGTACTGGAAGTAGGCCGAGAACGCCTCACGAGCGGTGACCCGCATCGACACCACCCCCGTCAGGCGTGCTCGACGACGACGGCCCGCTTGAACTGCGCGGAGTCGCCGGTCACCGAGTCAGAAGGGACGCCGAAGTCACCAACCCACGACCAGGTGGTTGACACCTGCTGCTGGAGACGGTCCTGCGGCGGGCGCACAATCAGCGCGACCTGCGCGCCGGTGGCCGGGCCGATCATCCGGATGTCGGGCACGTCCTCGGTGCCGGTCCCGGCGAGTAGCGAGCCCATGCCCTCGAACGGCGCCGAGACCAGGACTCCCGCGCCGGTCACGATCGGCCGCTGCACGGTCACCGACCCCACCGTCACGGTCGGCGACTCCAGGTTCCTCACCCAGTCGATACCACCGAAACGACCGATCGACAGATCCCGGTAGATCGGCGAGTCGACCCGGCCCTGTGCGGCCTGCTTGAAATCGGCGTCGTCGAACAGCGCCGCCTCGGTGTCCGGGCTGATGTGCGCGGTGTAGTAGCCGCCGTTGCTCGGAACGTTCTGCTTGCGCAGCCGGGTGACCGCCGCCCGGAACAGCTTGAACGTCGCCACGTCCGAACCGGTGAGGTTGAACGCTGTGGCCTTGCTGCCGGGACGTACCGACACCGGGGCGTTCGCGGCGACCACGGCGTCACCGATCGCCTGCGTGACGGCGGTGCCCAGGGTCAGGGTCTTGGCGCCGACGTTGACGGCCGTGACGGTGTTGGCGACCCCGGCCACGGTGACCGACAGCGGGTTCGTCGGCGACACCGCGACCGGTACCCCGTTGACCATCACGGACAGGAACCCGGACACGTCCGCGACAACGCACGTGGTCGAGGCCGAGCCCTGCGCGGTGGTCGCCCAGGTCCGGCCGCCGCCGTACGCGGCGTAGAGCCGGGCGCGGGCGATCTGGTTGAGCGTCTGCCCCGCGTTGATCCCGAGCGTCTGCACGTCCCGCAGGAACTTCGACGCCAGGGTCATCGCGGAGTGCAGGAGGTTCGTGTCGATGGTGTCGCCGTACTGATCCATCGTTACCGACCACTGCTCAACGCCGTAGGTGTGCGGGGTCGGGTCCGAACCGGTGATCGGCACGGGGTTCGGGGCGATGAGGCCGGTGCGGGTGAACGTCTTGGTGTCGCCCAAGCCGCCGGCCCACGGCTCGCTGTCGGCGATGGCCGGGTACAGGAAGTCGGGCAGCAGCGCGTCGAGGAACACGCGGTCGAGGACGCCGTTTTGCATGATCGCGCGCAGTGGCGCCGGCAGCGTCGAGCGCACGTCGTGGCGGCCGAGCCGGAACCATGCCGGCCGGGGGCTGGTGTTCAAGGTTGCTCCAGGTGGGTGATGTCGACCGTCACGAGGTCGGGATGGGTGTCGGCGACGGCCAGCAGGCCGAGCAACGCCGTTTGGGTGATCGCAGAGACCGCCGCGCACACCACCCCGTCGGCGGCGTGCTGCTCGTGCCCGTCGACCTCGATCACGGTCCGGCCGTCGCCGAGTTCGGCCCGGACCCGGATCACGACCGGGGCCGTAGCCCGTACTTGGCCAGCTCGTCGGCGAACACGGCCGGGGCGGCGGTGCGGTAGTCGACCTCGGGGGCGTCCCCGCGCGAGCCGACGCCAGGGTCCGGGCGCGGGGTGCGCGGCCCGGCCGGCTTGGCGAGGTGGGGTTTGCGGACGAGCAGGTCGGCCAGGTCGGCGCCGATGGCGTCGGTGTCGATGTCGCCAGCCGCATCGGCGTAGCCGTCGAGGCTGCCGAGCAGGGCAACGGCGTCGTCGGGGTCGGCGAACATGCCGGCGAGGGCTTTCACCTCGGCGACCACGGCGCGGGCGGTGGCGGCCTGGGCTCGGGCCTCGGCGTCGGCCGCGCGCTGGGTGAGCCGTTCGGCGTCGGTCTGCTGGGCGGCCTCAAGCTCTGCCAGTCGGGTCGCGGCGGCGGCGTTGTCCTTGGCACGCTGCTCGTTGGTGCGGCTGAGCTTCTTCCACTTGCCGGCCTCGGCCTGCCAGTCGACCGCCGCGTCGTCGCCGTCGGCCGGGTCGTCGTCGACCTGCGGGTCGGGGGCCGGCGGGGTGTCGGCGGGGGCGTCGTGCCGGGTGAGCCGGAACCAGTCGGCGACAGTCGAGGTGTTCAAGGGTGCTCCCGTTGCGGGTCGAGGATGCCGGCATCCGTTGCGGTGCCGGGGTTTCAGCGCAGATAGCCGTGATGGCGAAGCAGCCGGATCGCGTCGTCGCGGTCGGTGGCGTCGGTGTAGATCTGCTCGGGCATCAGCCGCCAGCGCGGCGGCGGCCCGGTCCGGCGTTGTAGCCGGCCCTGGTCGTCGGTGGTGTAGCCGGCGAACAGTCCCCGCCGGGTGGTGCCCTCGCGGGTGGTGGCGAACGTCCGGCCGAACGCGGCGGTGGTGGTCATGCCCCGGCGGGCGTTGACGACCGCGGCGAGGTCCGCGCCGTCGCGCACCGCCTGCGCGCCGGAACGGCCCAACAGCTTGTTCTGCTCGGGCTCCGGCAGCGACCGGAAGTACTTCCCGGGGTCGGTGCGCAGGTCCCCGGCCGTGTTCTCGGCCGCCGGAATATGCCGGCAGTCACACCGGGGGTGCCTCAGAAAACCGGAACTCCACCGGTAGAACTTCCCGGCCAGCACGATGCACCGGGCGCACGACGGGGTAGACAGCATCCGCACCCAGCCCCCGGCGGAACGGCGGGCGACCACGCCGACGCCGACGGCCACCCGGGCGGCGTCGGCGAGCTGGGTGCGGACGATGGTGTCGAGGCGCAGCATGCCGAGGGTCATGGCCTTCTCGACGGTCGCGCCCCGCCCGCCCGCCGGCCGTAACGCGGTCTTGACGGCGATCACCGGCTCGTACAGCAGGGTCGCCAGGCCGCGCCCGTCGGACGCCACGCCGGCCAGGCTGCGGGCGTTGACGGCACCGGCGGCGGCCGGGTCGAGGTGCTGGGCGGACAGGGCGGCAGTGACGTAGCCGTCGGCGTCGGCGGCGGCGAGGGCCTGGCCGCCGGTGACCAGGGCGAGCAGCCGGTCGGACTCGGCGGCCCACGAGGCGTCAAGGCGCAGCGGGTCGAGGGTCCGCCATGCCGCCGCCGACTCCTCGGCCACCCGGCGCGCTAGGGCGACCTGGCGGCGGTAGTGGGACTCGGCGACGGCGACGACGCTCACTCGGTGCCGCCTGCACTTCCGGTGCTACCGGAACCGGCGGAACCGGGGGCCGAAGCCCCTTCCTGGCCTGCGGAAAGCGCCCGGGTCATCTGCCCGATCGGGTCGGAAGCCAGGGCGGCGGCGTCGTCGGCTTCCATCCGGTCGATCTGCTCGACGGTGTAGCCAACATCCTCTCGGGCCTGCCTCTTGGTGGAGATGCCGGAGGTGTAGAGCTTCACGGCGGCATCGGACGCCTGGGCACGCGTCGGCGTCGCCGGGTCGCGCCAAATCGTTTCCAGGCGCACCAGCTCGGGCCGCCAGACGCCGGTGACGAACCGGTCGGCGAACCGCATGGTGTCCTCATGCGACCCCGACCACGGCCGTGACTTGCGCTCGACGCGCTTGATCAACCGGGCTTCCAGGCTGCGGACGCCATCCGCGCTCGGTGGATTGTCGAAACTCAAACCCATGTAGGTCGGGGGCAGACCGTAGAGACTGGCGACCAGGGTGGCCAACGCCCGCAACGTCGAATGGAAGTTCGCGAGATCGGCCTCGGGGAACTGGCCAACCTCGGCACCCTCGGACCTCGTGCGGGTCGACGCCCAGATACGGCCGGCGATCTTCGACCAGGTGGACACCGGCCGGCCCTGGGCGTCTTGGAAATCCTCGGGGCCGAACCCGAGTGCCCACCGGCGCGGCATGCTGTGGAACTCCGCCGAGGTCATCATGTCGGTGCCGATCTTGTTGGCCCCGTTCACCAGCGGGATCACGTCGACCAACTCGGACTGGCCGAGCGGCCGGCGCAACCGAGGCCGGTTGACGATCGGCACGACCGGCACCCGGCCGAGCTGGTGTTCGTCCGCCTCGAACTCGGGGTCATCGACCCATTCGCCGCCCGATGTCTTGACGTACCAACGGGTTTCGTTCGGCAGGTACAAGGTCGCGTGCTCCACCGGCGGCCCGTCGCCGTCGCCGTCGGTGGTCCATGCCTTGTACGCCGAGGTGACCCGACGGGTGGCCGGGTCCAGGATCGCGTGCGTCTCAAGGGGGGATTCGGCGGTGATCAGCGGCGGCCGGTCCGGTTCCGGGTTCGCGCTGATGATCATGAAAGCGCGGCCCATGACCATCGCATCGGTGTGCGCCTGGCTGCTGGCCTCGTCGAGGTTGTTCGCCTGCCAGATGTCCCACAGGTCGCCGTCTGCTTTCGGCACCCCGGCGACACGGAAGCCCAACACGTCGGCGCGTTCCTCGGCGGTGTCAACCACCAGGCGCGGCCAGTTGATCAAGAGCTGTTGCAGGCGGTCGCCAAGCTCGGCGATCAGCTCGGGGACCATGTAGGCGTACGGCGGGTCGTTGTCGTAGTAGTCGGCGAATTCCCGCAACTGCCTCAGGTCGCGCTGGTGCTCGGCGACCAGTCGGGCGAGCTGATGTTCGGGGGCAAGCGGCACGTGCCACCCCCTAGCGCATGATGATCATTTTTCCGGTGGGTCGCTGCCAGTTGCCGCGCCGCAGCACGTCGAGGCGTGCTTGCCAGCTCAAGACGCCGCACATGGCGAGGTCGATGTACTGCTCGCTGTCGGGCCGGGGCTTGTAGATGGTCCACAGGGGCGTGTCGTCGTCGTCGAGGACCCGCAGGTCGCCCCGCCGGGCGTTGCCGATGTGGCGGACGTAGTCGGCATCCCCGCTGTGGGTCAACTCGCCCGAGGTGATCGCGGTGTTGAACGCCCGCATGGCCACACCGATCGGCTTGGGCCGGTTGGTGTACCACTCCAGGACCCGGTGGTCGCCGAACCGGCCGGCCCACTTCGCGACGTTGGCCTCGAACCTCGGCGGGTCGGCGTACAGCGCGAGGACCCGGTACCGGGCCATCGCGTCGGCGACCGTGCCGTCGACCTGGTCGTCGGTGACCTCCCAGACATCCGGGTCGGTCTCGTGCCCCACCAACAGGCCGGTCGGGCGTTCCCACAGTGCGAGGGGCCATTGGTAACCGGTCTCGATGTGCGTGGCGACAGCCCCGCAGGCATCGCGCCAGCGCGCGCCGTCGAACCCGATCACGATGGGCTCGCCTTCGCGGATTCGCACGTTGGGCCGGGCCAGGTCTCGCCAGCGGGCCACGTCGAACGCCTGCCGGGCCGAGCTGACCCGCCGGTTGAGCCACACGCGTTCCCAGTACGCCCGGTCGGTGTCGGGCTGGTTGTACAGGCTGGCGATGGCCTCGACCTGGCCGTCGAAATCCGGCCACAGCGCCAGGGCCGGGCCGGACGCCTCGCGGATGGCGGCGTCGATCTGGGCGGGGTCGGCCAGGTCTTCCCCGGCCCGCGTGGCGGCCTCCCGATGGAAGAAAAACAGGGTCTTGTCGTGCACCTTGCCGGCGGCGACCTGCTCGGCGTAGCGGTGCGTGCCCTCGGCAACGCTGCCCTCGCCCTCGGCGTAGGTGGTCGTCGTCTCCAACGACCAGGCGTCAGCCAACGTCCTTTTCGGAATGTTGGCCAGCATCGTCTGGTGGGCGTCTCGCATCCGGGGCAGGATCAGGCGGTGCGTCTCGTCGAAATGTTGAGCCGTGGTGCGCGCACCGTCGGCGGCGCTCGGCGAGGACGCCAGGGCCTCGGCCTTGCCATCGCCGTAGGCGCGGGTGATGCGTGCGAGTCCGGCGTCGAAAAGATCGGCGTCTGGCCCCTCGGTGCACATCACCAGCAGCGCGCCATACGCCAGTTCCTCGGCTTGGTCGGCGGTGTAGGCGATCATCGGGATGTACGGGTCGACGACCGGGCGGCCGACCGGTTGCCAGACACCATCGACCTCGCGCCACCCGTCGCAGCGCACCGGCCCCTCAGGGTGAAGCTCGGCGAATAGCACCCACGCAGCCTTTTCGGTCTTCGCGCTGCCCTTTCGCATCGACAGCCCGACGCGCTTGAACCGCCGCCGGCCGGCGCGGGGGTGCCCTCGCGGGTGCACCTCATACATCCGGTAGATCAGCGCGCGGGTCTCGGCGTCGACCCGAGCCGGTTGCCCGCGCAGGTCGCCGGGGCCATGCACGGCTCGCGCCTCGATCAGGTCGCAGATCTGCGGACCGAGCGTCGGCCACGGCGTCGGGTCCGGGGGCGGAACCATGAACGTCGCCACGGTGCGCACCCCCAGCCGGCTAGGTCACGGCGTGCAGCAACGCCCGGGGGTCGTCGTCCGGGCCAGGCGGCGGGGACGGAACGGGGTCGGCGGCACGGCGGCGGCGGCCCTTGTCGACGGCCTCGTCGGTGCGCTCGATCTCCCATTGCAGCCGCCGCCGGTCGATCGGCGAGAGGCCGAAACACTGCCGCTGCAACCGGATTTCGCCTGCGAGGGCGGCGCGTTCCCGGGCGGTGTCGGCGTTCCAGAAGTCATCGACGAGCGCGGCCAGCGCCAGCAGCCCGTGCAGGTCCGACGGGTCGAACTCGGGGGCCATGGGCGACGCCCAGATGTCGGCCCACCACGCGACCGTCTGCTCGTGCCAGGCACGGCCGGCAGGCAGCTCGGGCGCGGCGACGTCGTGCACGGCGCTGAGGGTGGCCGCCGTCGCGGAGCGGTTCCGCCGTGCGGGGTTGCGCTTCGGGAGGGCGGGCATGGTCACCACCCCACCCATCGTGAATCATGAGGCCGCCTGGCGGTTTTGTCAGTGACGCCCCGTACAGTGCCACCATGTCCAGGCCGAATACAGGCATTTGTTGCGTTGACGACTGCCCCCGACCGAATCAGACCCGGGGTTACTGCCGCAAGCACTACGAGTGGCACCGGAAACGCGGCCTGGTCAAGCCCTTGACGCGGCCTACCTCATGCACCGCTGACGGATGCGACGGCCCGGTTCACGCTAATGGGCTGTGCACCCCGCACTACTGGCGGATGTTCCACAGGGGAACGCTAGAGCCGTACGAACCCGTGCGAACCCGAGAATGCACACTGTCCGGGTGCGCCGGTCCGCAGCACTCAAGGGGTTGGTGCTGGAAGCACTACATTCACTGGTGGCGATATGACGATCCGCGCATCCCGGGTCTCGACGTACCCAAGCCGCCGCCGGGTCGCTGTGACTGTGGAGCGGTTGCCTACTCCGGAGCTATGTGCAAGCCCCACTACAACCGGGAGTACAACCAGGCCAACAGGGAGTACCTGAGCGAGTACAAACGCCAGTACAACCGCAACAATCCCGAGGTAGCCCAGGCAAGCTTCAACCGTCGCCGGAAGCGTGCCGGAGTGGGGCTGGACGCCATGGATCGGGCGTTGGCCACGGACTACCGGCGGGCAATCAGGAACGACCCGTGCGGCTACTGCGGTGCAACTGCTGAACACACGGATCACGTCTTCCCGATCGCCAAGGGAGGGCGGGACGTTTGGTACAACCTCATGCGTGCGTGTCAGCCCTGCAACAACGCCAAGGGCGCGCGGTGCGGAACCTGGTTCCGCCTGCGCAATCATCTCCGGTAGAGGGAAACCCTGGGTTGCGTACAGAACAAAATCCCCCTCCCCGGCGGTCCCCCAAACCGGACATAAGGGGGTTCTCCCCTGGGGTGCCACGGTGACGGACGGTCACACGCGACGGTTCCACCCGCCGGGCTGGTCGCGGGCGGTGCGCTGCGAATGATGCTCGTGGCACAGCGGCCGGAGGTTGGCCGGGTCGTGGCCTCGGGGACCGAGCGGGCCGAGCCCGTCGCGGTGGTCCACATCGGTCGCCGTTCGGGTGCAGCCGAGGCGTGCACACCGTGGGCGGCGGGCGAGGAAGGCCGCGCGGGTGCGGTCCCACCGGGCGTCGTAACCGCGTTCCCGGGCGCTGCCCCGGGCGGCCTCGGCGGCGCGGCGGCAGTCGGCGCACCGACCGGCGCGGGTGATGTTCGGACAGTCGCGGGTCGAGCACGTTTTCGCGGCGCGCGGCACGGGCTACCCGTCGAGGTCGGCCCGGCGCGGTCGGACGGGATTCACGTCCTTGACCCAGCGCTGTTTGGGGCCGGTCGGGTGCAGGTCGCGGGCCGGGCGGCTGGGGCTGGCCCAGGAACCGCCCGGCGAGACGCCGTCGAGCACCCAGCCGGCGGCCCGCAGCGTAGTGCCGGGTTCGGTGTCCAGGATGAACGTCTGCACCCTGCGGAAACCGAGGGCCTTGGCGGCGCGGGCTGCGGCGCCGTAGAGCATCGAGCAGGCGTTCGGGGTGCCGTCGGTGACGAGGCGGGACACCTCAACGACGGTGTGCCAGTCGGTCATGCGCGCGGCCGGTCGGCTGAGGATGGCCGCGCCCCGGATGACGCCCTGGTCGTCGATGACGCCGATGCTGTAGCGGTGGCTGGCCACCTTGGGGTGGTGGCGGTGCAGGGTAGCCACCATGCGGTTCGCTGCGGCCAGGTCCAGGGGCACGACGTGCAGCGGGATGGCGGCCTCGTGGGCGTGCGACACGGCGGCACCTCCCGGGGGTATGTGTTCGGGGTTCAACCGCCGCCCCGGCGGGGCGCGACTCGTCGGCCGGCATCGGTGTGGGTTGTTGTGGCCGGGTGCGCCCGACGGGGCGGCGGGACGAAAGAAGCCCCGGCCGCATCGGCTCGGGGCTCTCTCGGGTGCAGTGCACCAACCTGGTATCTATCCTCTTCGGTCCAGGTCAGATGGTCAATGGATCTTGGCTGTGGGGGTCGTTACGAGCAGGTGTTCGACGTCTTCTAGCAGGTAGAACACCTTGCCCGCCTCGCGGTGGCGCCGCCAGCGCTGCTCGGACGCGAGGCGGTAGATCGTGCCCAGCGGGCGCCCGGACAGCGCGGAGACGTCGGCGGCGGTCAGCGCCGCGACCCGGCTCACGCCGCCATCCCGACCGGGCGGGCGACGGGGGTGACCTTCGCGGCGCGGCGTACCGCCATCCACTGATCACGTGCCCAGCGGTGCGCGGCCGGGTCGAGGTCGCACTCGATGCGGGACCGTTCCGGGCGGTCGACGTGCACCACCCCGACCAGCACGCCGCCGCACTCGGTGAACAGGCAGCGCCGCCCGAGCTGGGTCCGCCGGGGCGGGCTGGGATAGGCGGCGCGGTCGGCGGCGTGCACCAGGTCGGCCAGCTCGTCGCACAGGTCCCCGGCGGCGGGGTGCGCGCCCAGCCACCGGAGTTGACCGAGCAGGAAGTCGACCAGGGCGCCGGCTTCCCGCTTCGGTGCGTCGATCCCCCGCTCGTCGACCACCATGCCGGCCCACTCCGCGAGCACCGCGACGATGCGCGAGCGGGCCTCGGCGGCGACCAGGTTGAGCGGCAGCCCCGGCGACGACGTGCCCGACACCTTGTCGTGCAGCCCCGTCGCCCGGATCATCGCGGCCTCACAGTCCAGGTACAGCCTGGCGAGGCTGGTGAGGTATTCCTCGGCGCGGTCGCGGCACGTCCAGCACAGGACGTAGCCCGGGGCGGCCGGGCGCGGGTCAAGCGCGGCCTTGTCCTCGGTTCGGGCGCAGCGCGGCGAGCAGCACAGCACGGCGGGGAGGGTCTTCACTCGGTCACGCTCCAAATCTGGATGTAGGCGCCGGTCGTCGGCAGCGCGAGCGGGTGCTCGTCGGGGTAGACCTTCACGGCCGTCAACTCGACGACCTGGGCGTCGTCGTGCCACACCCCGGCGTCGGTGAGGGCGTCGAGGATGGCGCGGGCGAGCTTGTCGACGTCGGGGCGCTTGCTCGGCCATGTCTGGATGCGCTTGGGGGCGCTCTTGGGCTTGGGCACCGTGAGCACGGCCAGGACTTGCACCGGCCCGAGGTGGGGCTCGGTCTGCCCGGACACCCGCAGCGCCTCGCGGGCGGCGGCGGTGACGAGCTGGCGCCACGGCCGGAGTCGGCGCGACGAGTCGACCAGGCGCCCGCCGCCGACGTGCTTGAGGCTGCCTTGCGGGGCGGGGTCGCCGTAGGCGTAGAACGAGGCAATGAGTTCGGACAAGGGGTGTGCCTCCTTAGTACGGCGGGATGAGTTCGGCGGCGACAGCGCGCCATGGAGCGGGGATCACGCCCGCGATGCGCTCGGCCTGCCCGGCGGCGACCAGGCGGCGTAGCAAGTTCTCGGCCGTCTCGACGGACAGCCCCAGCCGGACCGCGACCCCGGTGGTGAGGTCCGGGCCGTGGGCGAGCAGGTGCTCGCGTACCCGGTTCGCGTTGCGGGAGATGTACGGAACCGCGGCCGGAGGGGCAGCCCTCGGCGGCGGTGCGGGCGGCGGGGCCGGGAGCGGTTCCCCGCATCGGTGATCCGCCACTACCGGGCCGGTGAGCCCGGCACGGGTGGCGTCGAGGCGCACCAGCTCGCCGCGCTGGAGCACGTAGGTCGAGCGCCCGCCGAGCAGGGCGGCGAACACCCCGTCGCGGTCGAGGGGCTGCGCGTCGGCGTTGACGGGCACGCCCTCGGCGACCCCGGTGAGGACCAGGGAGCGGCAGCGGCGGCACGGGCCGGGTAGTACCTGGGTGGTGATCATGTGATCGGACATGGCGAACCCCGTGGGTCGGGGGTGCCCGATGGTGACGGTCGCGGCGGGGGTTGTTCTCTCTTATGTGTGCGTGTGAGAACCAATACCGCTGAAACTCAGGCACCATCGGGCACCCGCTATGGATGAGCTGGGGAAAGGCGGGTGCCCGTCGCCTCGAAAATCGGGCACCAGACGGGCACCCGCGAGGGGGTATCGGGCACCCGGCGGCGGCCTGTCCCGGTGCCGTGCGGCCCGGGTGCCCGTTCGGGTGCCCGTTCCGGTGCCGCATCCGGGCTACGCATCGGGCACCCCGTCGAGCAGCGTGACGGCGGTGTAGAAGCGCCGACCGTGCGACCGGGCGACGGTCACCCCGTAGCGCGACCGCAGCTCGCGGCCGAACATCTGCGACGAGATGGCGCGCTCACCCTCCTCGGCGCACCAGGCTTCGTACGCCTGGCGGACCTCGGCGGTGGCGGTGCGCACCAGGTCGCCGCCCCCGATGTGCAACCGGTCGTCCACGAACCGGGCGAGCGAGTCCTCTTCGGCGGCGTAGTCGTCGGTGGCGGCCTTCACGCTGTCGGGGTCGCGCAGCCCCCCGGCGAGGGCGTCGACTGCCCCGGCGACGATCCACGCGAGGATGCCGGGCCCCTCGGTGTCGACCAGGCGGTCGGCGAGACCTTCCTCGCGGCGTTCCTCGGGCACGACCTTCGTGAACGGGATGAGCCGCAACCGGCGCCAGAAGCTCACGCCGCCCGACCGCACGCTCGGCTGGTGGTTGCCCATCAGAAACAGGGTGTGCGACGGCTCGAACGTGAAGTGATCACGGTGCAGGAACCGGGCCGTCAGGGCGTCGCCGCCAGTAAGCAGCTTGATGCGCGCCTCGTCGAACCGGTCGGATTGGTTGACCTCGGAGCAGATCACGAACCGCAGCCCCGCGAGGCGGGCGACCTCGGTTTCGTGCTGCTGGGCGCCGGCCATCAGGAAGTTAGCCGGGGCCGACCCGGCGTAGTCGCCGAGCAGCCGGCGCACCACGTCGAGGAACACCGACTTTCCGTTGCCGCCCGCACCGAACAGGAACGGCAGCACGTGATAGGCCACGCGGCCCGTCGCGGCGTACCCGACCATGCGTTGTACGTACCCGGCGAGGTCCGGGTCGTCCCCGAACGTGTCGGCGAGGAACCGCGACCAACGCTCGACCGGGTGCCCGGCATCGGCGGTGACCAGCGTGGACCGGGTGTGCAGCTCGGCCGGGTTGGCGGGCCGCGTGTTTCCGGTGCGCAGGTCGACCACCCCGCCCGGGGTGCACAGCGCGAACGGGTCGCCGTCGAGCAGCGCCGCCGGGGCGACGAGCCGCCGGTCGGTGCGGGCAAGGGCGATCATCGCGTCGATACCCGCCCTCGACAGCGACCGCGTGCGGTGCTTGCGGGCGGCGTCGTCGTCTGCGGGCAGCGCCCGGACCATGACCCGGGCGCGCTCGATGACCGTCCCGGCGTCGTCCCACGCCCAGCGCCCGCCGTCCCACACCAACCACTTGCCGCGCTCGGGCACGTACCGGGTGGTGGCCCCGATGGTGTCGGCGAGCAGGAGGGCGTTTCCGTCGTCGGTGAAGCTGACGGGCAGCGCCCCGGACGCGACCGGCTCGGGGTCGGGCGCAGGCAGCGCACGGGCGGCGGTGCCGTCGACCAGGGCGAGGCGGCGCTCGACCGGCGCGGCGGGTGCCGCTTCGGTCGAGGGGGCCGCCCTCGGGGTCGGCTGCTCGGGGCTGGCGCGGGGTGCCGGGATGCGTGCGCCCCGGGTGCCCCGGACAGCGGCGAGGACCGTGCCCGGCAGCGAGAGCGCGGCGGCCGACGCCCCGGCGGTGCCGGCAGCGGCGGCGGCCAGGTCGCGGGCTGCGGCCTGCTCGTCACCCCGGTGGTGCAGGTGCGCCCAGACTCGGCCCATCGTGAGGCGCTGCCCCGGGCCGGACGGGAGCCCGGCGGCGTCGCTGTGAACGACGAGCGTCGGGGTGCCGGCGTGGTTGGCGCGGGCGGAGTATGCCGAGGTGGCGTCGGGCCGGCGCCACAGCTCGGCGCCGTCGCGCTCGTGTCCCACAAGGGACCAGCCGAGCGGGCTGAGGATGTCGCCCCACGTGGCGTGTTCGGCGAGCGCGTCGAACGGGCCGAGCCCGCCGCCCGGTGCCCGGAACCGCGAGGCGAGGTCGCGGGCGCGGGGCGCGGTGGGGGCGACGGCGACCGCGACCGGGGCGGGCAGCTCGATCGCGGCGGCAGCGTCGAGCAGCTCGGCGAGGGTGAACGCGCTGCCCTCGGCCTCGACGATCCGGCACGGGCGCGGGTCGTTCGTCTTGCGGTTGACGGTGCCCGGCACGCGCAGCACCCGGGCGAGGTCCCCGACCCCGGTGCCGTAATGCCAGCCGAGGCGGGCAGCGGCAGCCCCGATGATGTGTTGCCACTTGGCGGACAGCGCGCCCAGCTCGTCGAGGTCGCCGTCGATGACGTGCGCCGCGCTGAGGTACCAGATCGGGTACAGCCCGCCGCCGGAGTGAATCCACAGTGTCGGGTCGGGGAGTCCTGATGTGGTGATGATCTGGCGGGCGGCGGTCTCGGTCGGCGGCAGCGGCAGCGACCCGGGCGCCACCTTGTGGCCGGGGCCGGCGATATCCAGGTCGGCCCACAGCGCCGGCAGGCTGGCCGACAGGTTCGCCCCACCGCGCTCGCCCCGGTTCGGGGCGCGGGTGACGGTGGTCATCCGGACGTAGATTCCGGCGCGGCCCTCGGCGTCGAGCTGGGCGGCGTAGTCGGCGGCGTCGGCGAGCCGGTCGGGGGTGAAGGTGCGTCCGGCCCATGCGTCGGTGCCGCAGAGGTGCACCAGCCCCGGGGAGTCGCCGTGTAGCAGCGCGAGCCAGTTCTCTACCTCTTCGCGGTCGAACAAGGCGGGTCACTCCTTCCTGTTGTTGAGTTGTGGTGTGCGACCAGCCGCCGCGTGATCCACTCGGCGACGGGCACGGGCGCGGCGTTGCCGAGCTGGGTGAAGCGCGGCACGTCCCCCTGGGGGTTGCCGTAGCTGGTGGCGGTCCATCCGTCCGGGAAGCCCTGTAGGCGCTCGTACTCGACGGGCACCAGGCGGCGGACGGCGGCGGGACCGGCCACGCGCACGTGACCGGCTAACACGTACTGGTCATTGACTCCGGCCGTTCCGTGACCGCGCGGGCTGCGGCTGGTCTGCAAGGGGCCGACGATCACGGGTTCGGTGTCGCTGCGAGCAGGGCCAGCGCGTCGCGCAGGTCCGGCGGCAGTCGGCGGCCCCGGCGGTCGATACGGCGCAGCGCGCCCGCCGCCGCTTTCGGGCTCAAGTAGTACTGCGGCGGGATCTCCCGCGCCGCGATGGCCGAGAAAGTACAGGCGGCGGCGTCGCTGGGGAACTCCGAAACCTTGAGCGTCGAGTACCCGCCAGGCCAGGCGGTACCCGAGGTCGGCCAGCGACCCGACGACGGTGCCCATGTCCCGCCCGGCGTTGCTGGTGAGCAGCCCGGGGACGTTCTCCAGCAGGAACCAGCCGGGGCGCAGCCCGTCGAGGATGCGCAGCAGCTCGAAGAACAGTCCGGACCGCTCGCCGTCGAGTCCGGCGCGGTTGCCTGCGGTGGACAGGTCTTGGCAGGGCCACCCGGCGGTGAGAAAGCAGTCGGCGGGATCAGGGACGGCTGTTGCCAGGTCACGGGCGGATACCTCACGCACGTCGGACAGCAAGGGAAGGGACGGCAGCCGGTCGGCGAGCACGCCCCGGGCGGCGGGGTCGATCTCCACAGCGAGCGCCGGGGTCAGCCCCGCGCGGGCGGCGGCGAGATCGAACCCGCCGACGCCCGCGAACAGGCTCACGTGATGCAGCGGCACGGCTAGCCCTGGGCGGCGAGCTTCTCGTACAGCGCCCGCTGCCCCGGGCCGAGCTGGGCGAGCAGCGCCTCGGGCACGGCGGCCGGGGCCGGTGCGGCGCTCGCCGCCGGGGCCGGTGCCGGGCTGGTGCTGGCGGGTGCGGTGAACCGGGGGTTCGCCGCGATCCACGCCTCGGCGCGGGCGACCGCGGACGGGTCTGAGGTGGCGTCGGACAGCTCGTAGGGCGGCTTGCCGGTGGCGCCGGGCTTGAGGGTCCCCTGAGCCATGCGCCCGAGGATCGTGTCGCCAAGCTGGCGCTTGAGGCTGCCGACCAGGCGCCCGCCGAACCAGAGCACGTCGTCGAACCGGTGGCCGGGCTGCCCGGTGTCCGGGTCGGTGGCGTCCAGGTCGACGACGGACACGCGCACGGCGTCCTTGTCCCCGAAAGCGGTGGTGATCTGCTCGACGTACTCGACCGGGCGCACGATCAGCAGGTGGCCGAGTACGTCGCGCTCGGCGAGCTTGTCGCCGCCGCTGGCGGCGGGTGCAGCGAAAGACATGGTGTTTCCCCTATTGAGTTGTTGTTCAGTTGTTCCGCCCCGAATGGACGGTCGGGCGGTGGGCTACGGTGCGGATGCTCCGGGGCATCCGGTCGCGTCCGGCGTGCTGCCGGGACGCCAGAACGGGCACCATGTGCACGTCGGCCCGGGTTCAGCCGGGAGGCTCGCGGGGTCAAGCAGCCGGGACAGCTCGGCGACCCCGGCCAGGCGGGCGAGCGCGTCGGCGGCGAGTGCGTCGTCGTACGGCTCGCTCCACACGTGCAGTCCGTCGAGCCACCCGGACCGGGGGTAGCAGGCCAGGGCGACCCGGCGCACCTCGTGCCCGGCGCGGGCCAGCCCGTAGGCGTACAGGTGGATCTGTGTGCGGTACTGGTCGCCCGGCCCGTCGCGCTTGATGGACTTGAGCGAGTCGGCGCCCAACACCTTGTGATCGATCACGGTGCCCGTCTGGGTGTCGAACAGATCGACGGTGCCGCTCATGGTCGGGGTGACGGCGACGCGCTGCTCGATCAGCCAGCGCTCACGGTCAAGCTCGCGGTTGTGCCGGGCGAACGCGTCGGCGAGCCAGGCGTGTACGGCGGTGCCGACGATCGCGGGCCAGGGGTCCGAGCCGGCGTTCACATGTTCGGTGCCCGCCAGCTCGTACCCGACCCGGCGCGCGCACGGGTGCCCGGCGCTGCTCGGGCCGATGCGGCGTTGCCGCGACCGGGGTGCCCCGGCGGAGGCGGCACGCACAACCCCCTGGATCGTCGAGCCGAGCGGGTCGGCCCCGGCAGGTGGGGAGAACAGGCTCACTCGATCGCCTCGCCCTCGACGAGGGAGAACCGGCGGCGTTCGGTGACGTTGGTGCACTGCTCGACCAGTGCCGCCGGACTCAGTAGCCGCAGCTTGGCCATGTCGACCCGGCGCTCGACGTAGCTCGTGTGGCGCACAACCGGGCGGCCGGCGACGGTGCCGACATCGGAGTCGGCGAGCCGGGCCTCGATCACGCGCCGCAGCTCGGCGGCGGCGTCGGCCCAGCGGTCGGCCTCGGCCCTGAACTTGCGGTACGCCTCGACCGTCGCGGCCAGGTCGTCGAGCGCGACGGGCTCGGGCTTGAGTCGGTAGTCGGTCACAGCGCCACCGCCGTACCGAGGTCGGTGAGCACCAGCGACCGGGACCGGCCGTAGTCGCGGCGGACGTATCCGCCGTTGGCCAGGCGCCGGAGGTGGTAGTCGGTGGTGGTCGTCGACAGGCCGGTCGAGGCGGCGACCTCGCGCAGGCTCGGCGGGTACCCGTGCGATCGGGTGTACCCGGCGATGGTGGCGAGCACCTCGCGGCGGGTGTCGGTGAGTAGCTCGATCACGTGAGCCCCTCCACTTTGAAGTTGTAACGATCAGGTTTAAATTGAAAACGGCGGACACGGTTCAACTCGCCCACCGCTTCGCGCGCCTCGGCCCGGCGCGACCGGGCTGCCGACCTGAAGTCGGGCGAGGGCGGCCCGCTGGCGAGGCGGGCTGATGATGCAACGCTGTGGAGTTCTCAAAGGTCAGGCGCCCTGGCGGCTTCCTCGAACCTACGTTCGGGCGCCCCGATGGTCAACACTTTAAGATCACCTGTTAACGATTCAAACTGAAAGGCTTAGTGCGACCGTTCGAGACGCGGCTCACTGTGGACTAGGGGCGGCGGTGTAGAAAGAGCGGTGCGGGAGAGCGACCCGTACATACGGAAGGACACAGACCCATGCTGACCTGGGCGCATGAATGCTGACCCTGGCCGAGCTGATCGCCGAGTATCAACAGCGCCACTCCCCGGAGGCACTGACGGCGACGCTCGGCGGAGACGTGAAGGGGCTGCGCAAGCTCCGCGACGGCGAGAACACTGAGTTCCCGCTCCCTGCCACCATTCGGGCGCTCGCCGACGCGCTCGGCGTCACCCAGCTCGGCGCGGTGCGCGCCACGGCGCAGGGGGTCGGCATCGACATGGGGCTCGCCGAGACGCCCTGGCGCACACTCGCCGCAGAGTTGCCGCCCGAGGTCGACGAGATACCCGACGCGCTGCTCGGCGCCATCCTCGATCTGGCCTGGGAGCTTGTCGCGGTCGGGCTGGGCGTCGCGCGGTATGAACCAGCCCCCCCGCCCTACGGCGCGCACCCGCCGCCGACGCTCGCGGCGCTGATCGCCACCCTCAGAGCCGGGCGGACGCTCGCCGAGATCGCCCGCGAGGTCGGGGTCAACTCGCCGACGACAGTGCACCGACTCGCCAAGGGCGAGAACTCGGAGTTTCCCCGGGTCGCCACGATCAAGGGCCTCGCCCGCGCACTCGACGTGGCCCCCCGTGAGATCGTCCTCGCCACGGCGGCAAGTCTGGGCTTTCCCGTGTACGAGGGTCCGCAATCGGAGTGGGCCCGGCGACTACCGCCCGAGGTCGACGAACTGCCCGAGCCGAGCCGCGAGGCGATCCGGGCGGCGGTGCGCGCGGCGCTGTCACTCACGTACGGGACACCAACACACAAGGCGCCCGATAACGTCCGATCCATACTGGACCGACTAGGTAAACCATAGTGCGTCCGTTTGTCGAGCATGTGAACATGTACCGCCCTCAGCCGAACGGATTGATCTTCCGTTCAGCGTGAAGATTGCGTGTGCAACGACCGTTGCGGGTGGGTCGTTCCTGCGAATCTTCGCCAAGCTGGGGGCGGTCCCGTATGCTCGGGACCTTCATTCGAACGCTTGTTCGAGTGATGGGCCGGGGCGGCGTCGTTTGCGCTGCTCCGGGGACGGAGGATCAGGAAATGGAGCTTTTCAGTCACGACCACTACGACCCGATGCGCGTAGCCGGTGCGCACCGCCGTCACATCCTGTGGGTGCCGGGACTCTCGGCCCACCGGGCGCGCTACGCCCCGAGTGAGGGTGTGTACCTGATGCCGGCTGAGTGCGACTCGGTGACGTTCATCGACAGCCTGACGCACGCGCAGGCGCGCGCCGAGCTGGCCGGCGCTGCGGTCCCCGATCTGGCCACAGCGACCGCGCGGCTCGCCTCGGCGCGGCTCATCCCGCTTGCCGAGCTGGCCGTCGCGCTCGTCGCGGGAGGCGGCGGCATCGAAGCGGCGGCGCAGGTGCTCGGCGTGCTGCCGTCCACCGTGCGGGCGCGGGTGGACACGCTCACCCTCCGGGAGCGCCGCACCCTCGACACACTGACCATAGAGGCTCGACGCGACCGCGGGGGCCGCGTGAGGGCTGAAGAGCATCTATTAGCCGCAAGGTTTGGCGTCCCCCTGGCCGTGTCGTAACCTGAGCGCGGCCCCGGGTGAATACCAGTCATCCGGGGCCGCTTCGTCAGGTCTACCTAGGCCGCGCGCCGCCAGGTGTCCAGGTCCACCACGTCGGCGCCCTTGGCCGCGACGGGGGCGTCGTACATCCGCTGGCCAGCCAGCAGCCCGCGCAAGCGGTCCTTCTGGGTGTCGACGCCGATGTACGCCATCGTGGTTGAGATCTGGGCGTGCCCGAGCAGGGTTTGCACCATCACGAGCGCGTCATCGCGGCCGTGGTCGCGCAGCCGCTCATACAATGCCCGCGC